>JBEKKY010000001.1:0-38380 GCA_050010475.1 Acidobacteriota bacterium
CGGAAAATGTGCTTGCCGAAATCCGGTCTCTGGCGGAGGCCGGTTTTCAGGAAATAGTCCTGACGGGGGTCAATCTGGGCACTTTCGGGCGCAGGATCAAAGGGCGCATGCACCTGATCGATCTTCTCCGTCGCATCATCGAAATCCCTCAACTGGGAAGAGTTCGGCTGAGCAGCATCGAACCGATGCTGCTTGAACGCTCGATCATCGCCCTTGCTGCCGAAAGCCCGATCTTCGCTCATCATTTCCACATTCCGATACAAAGCGGCAGCGACGGGATTCTGCGGCGCATGCGGCGCCCCTACACGTCGGCTCGAATTCGCGAACTTTTTCGAAGCATTCAAAATGCTATCCCGGACGTTGGGCTTGGGACGGATATTCTGGTAGGGTTTCCAGGAGAGACGGAGGAGGACTTTGCTCAGACTTGCGAGTTGATTCAAAGTTCGCCCCTGACCTATCTTCACGTATTTCCATTCTCACCGCGCGAGGGGACGGAAGCTTATTCGCTGCCCGGCCGGATTCCGTCACAATTGATGAAGCAGCGCTTGGGTGCGATTCTCGAAATTTCCCGGTCCCAAAATCTGGCGTTCCGACAACAATTCGTGGGCAAGGTTCTCCCTGCAATTACGCTCGCAAAAGAGGAAGATCTGGGAACGTCTGTGGCCCTCACTACCAATTACATCCATGTGCGGGTTCGGGATCTTGCGATCCCTCCAAACCGGCTTGTTGACATCCGTATCGAAGACGTTCAGCCCGCCGCAACGTATGGGACAGTCCTCGGGATCTAGGGGAAGTGACCGCGAATTGCCACGGATTCTCGCAGACAAGGAGGGTCCGTGTAAATCTGTGGAAACCCGCAACTTAGTTTTTTAAAGACAACAAGGCCTCCCTATCTGGTTTGTGATGTATCTCACAAAGCAGGGTTCGGCATTCGTCGATCAGTTTGCTAGGAGTATTCATAGGCTATGTTACTACCGTCCATTCTCAGGATATTGGATCAAGAGCACAATCAGTGGACAATTCCTGAGCACCTGCAGCCCCGGACGCTTCCCCAATTGGAGGGAGCAACGGGCTTGCAAACAATTGAACGGGAGATCGCAGCTGCCGCCGAGTTAGCAAAACCCTCCGACGTGAAGCCCCAGCCCAAGGGGACTCCGGTAGCCGGACCTTTTCTGGATGAACTGCTCCGGGCCATTACGAAGTTTGAAAAATCCGATCAGTCGCGCGTAGTGGACGTTTTCGAGTAAAAGCAATAACCCCGAAACACACAAAAGACACGAAAAGCATAAAGAGAACTTTCGTGTACTTCGTGTATTTCGTGGTCCTCGATGCCCAGACCGAAATCCAGTATTATAGATATTCAGGCATTATTTCCTGAGGCACAAGGAGATGGTATGACAAAGCAGAATCCAGAGATTATTTGGACTTGGACGGATGAGGCGCCTGCTCTGGCGACGCTGTCTCTCCTGCCAATCGTGCGAGCGTTCACCCGGGGAACGGGCATTTCCTTAGAATTATGGGATATATCGCTCGCAGGGCGCATAATCGCCAATTTCCCGGAGCACCTTGCCGGGACACAGCGTATGCCGGACTATCTGGCGCAACTTGGAGAGCTTACCCACCGTCCGGAAGCCAACATAATCAAGCTTCCGAACATATCTGCTTCCATCCCGCAGCTTGCTGATGCCATCAAAGAGCTTCAGGAGAAGGGGTACAACGTCCCGGATTATCCGGAAAACCCGAGGAACGAATCAGAGAGAGCCATACAGGCGCGTTATGCGAAGGTTCTCGGCAGCGCCGTGAATCCGGTCATTCGTCAAGGAAACTCGGACCGGCGCGCACCGGCGTCAGTGAAGCAATTTGCCCGGAGACACCCCATCAAGATGGGCGAATGGAGTCCGGATTCGAAATCTCATGTGGTGCACATGACAGGGGGGGATTTTTATGGCAGCGAGAGGTCTCTCACTTTACAAACGCCGACCGAGGTCCGCTACGAATTTGTTGCTGATGACGGAAGGGTAGAGGTGCTTAAAAAGAATATGCCCGTACCGGAAAGGGCCGTCCTCGACACATCCGTAATGAATGTCCGTGCACTCCGCTCCTTTTATGAAGAACAGATCGCGGAGGCAAAACGGCAGGGACTCCTCCTTTCCTTGCATCTCAAGGCCACCATGATGAAGGTATCGGACCCGGTTTTGTTTGGCCATGCCGTCAGCGTCTATTTCGGTCCTGTTTTTGAAAAGCATGCCGAAACGCTCGAGCAACTTGGCGTTAACCCGGACAATGGTGTGGGGGACTTATATGCCAAAATCGAAAACTTGCCGGTGGGGAAGAAAAAAGAAATCGAATCTGACATCCGGGCGCTATATGACGTCCGGCCTCCTCTGGCAATGGTCGACTCAGACCGGGGAATTACAGGCCTCCATTTCCCCAACCTGGTGATTATAGACGCATCGATGCCGGCGATGATCCGCGACTCGGGGCGGATGTGGGGACCGGACGGGAAGCTGCACGACACCAAGGCGATGCTTCCTGACCGTTGCTACTCGACATTTTACAAAGCGATTGTCGAAGACTGTCAACGGCACGGAGCTTTCGATCAGAAAACGATGGGCAGCGTGCCGAATGTCGGGCTCATGGCTCAGGAAGCTGAGGAGTACGGCTCGCACGACAAGACGTTCATCGCGGCCGGCTCGGGGATCATTCGGGTCGTGAGCGAAGCGACAGGTCAAACGCTGCTCGAACAAAAGGTAGAGAAAGGAGACGTTTTTCGTTCGTGCCGGACAACGGATGCGGCAATCCAAGACTGGGTAAAACTGGCAGTGCGTCGAGCCCGGGCGACCGGTGTGCCGGCCGTGTTCTGGCTTGACAAGAACCGAGCCCATGATCGAGAGGTGATAAAAAAGGTCGGACTTTATTTAAAGGACCACGATACCAAGGGTCTGGACATCCGCATTATGGATCCCGTTGAGGCAATGAATTTCTCTTTGGAACGAATCCGGAAGGGACAGGACACCATCTCGGTGGGTGGCAATATCATTCGTGACTACCTGACCGATCTCTTCCCTATTCTCGAGATCGGCACGTCGGGCAAAGTGTGGTCGATTGTGCCGCTGCTTGCCGGCGGCGGGCTTTTTGAAACCGGCGCGGGCGGATCGGCTCCGAAGCATGTGCAGCAGTTCCAAAAGGAGGGTTATCTCCGTTGGGATTCGCTTGGGGAATTTCTGGGACTGGAAGCGTCGCTGGAACATCTTGGCGGCGCATTCAAAAATGAGCGGGCGGCGCTCCTCGCCGAAACACTTGACCAGGCAATCGGCAAATTTCTCGACGAAAACAAATCCCCTGCTCGCAAAGTGGGCGGGATCGATAATCGCGGCAGCCACTTCTATCTCGCGCTGTACTGGGCCGAAGCGCTTGCCGCGCAGTCGAAAGACAAGGAGATGCAGAAGCGATTTGCCGGAATCGCCAAACAACTGAGCGAAAACGAGGCGAAGATCAACGCCGATTTGCTGGCAGCGCAGAGGAGGCCTGTGGACATGGGCGGCTACTACTATCCGGATCTCGTGAAAACAACAGAAGCGATGCGACCGAGCCCCACTCTGAACGCCATCATTGACGCCATTTGTTAAGGCTCCATCGGCCAGGCAGCACAACGATAATTGACGATTTACGATTGACGATTGTAGATTGCAACGCCTTTCAATCGTCATTCGTCAATCGTAAATCGTAAATATGAAGGGCGTCACTCCAGAATAACCATGGCAATGGCGCAGTTGTCGGAGTGAGTAAGACTGAGATGCACCCTTTGCACTCCTAATTCGTTGCTGAGTCTCTGGGCTTCTCCATGCAATATGATCTTCGGCGCATCCTGTCTTTCTCTCTGCACCTCGACGTCAAGCCAAGTCACTCCCTTGGCCCATCCTGTGCCCAAAGCCTTAAAAAGGGCCTCTTTCGCGGCGAAGCGCACGGCAAAATGCGGAACGGGATCGCGGTGTTGTTTGCAAAATTGCTGTTCTCCAGGAGTAAAAACTCTGGAAAGGAACCTGTCCTTCAACCTCTCCATTACCTTGCGAAAGCGCAAAATCTCAACCAGATCCACTCCAGTGCCAATAATCATCGCTCAGCTCCGAGTTGACAGAGGTGGACGTGACACCTCAATATTCGAACATGAGGATGGACGGTTTTATCCTTCATGATTTCCATGGAATACGCTATTACAGCTGCAGAGCATTGGAAACCCTGCCTCGCGTCTGTCATGGTTTCTCCACCCGATGGGGCGGCTTTGCGGCTGCTGGCGAATCCCCACTGAATCTCGGCTATGCTTCATGGGATTCTGTTGAGCGGGTTGAGGGAAATCGACAACGCTTTCTTTCCGCGCTGAACCTTGGAGATTCGCGTCTTGCCACATTAAACCAGGTTCACTCCAACCGTGTGTATATCATAGACGATAATCCCGGCGATGGGAACCGGCCACAAGCAGATGCGCTTGCAACCAGAGGGGAAGGCATCGCACTTGCCGTCCAAACTGCCGATTGCCTGCCCGTCCTGATTGCCGATCCTGTAAAACGCGCGGTAGCGGCGGTTCATTCAGGCTGGAGGGGAACCCTCGCGCGAGTGTTGCTTCAGACAATATTCGAAATGGAGAAGGCTTTCGACAGCAGGCCGTCAGACCTGATCGTTGCGGTCGGACCCGGAATTCGAGCGTGCTGCTTTGAAGTGGGACCGGAAGTTGCGGATCTCTTCGAAAAGGATTACGCGCCCAGCAAACTGCTGCGTCCCGCCGAAGGCCGGCCGGGAAAGTACTTTCTGGACCTGAGCAAGGCACTGGAAGCCCAGATGGATCTTGCCGGCGTCCATGTCGAGAATCGTTATGATCTGGGCGCGTGTACCCGATGCGGCGCCGACAGGTTTTTCTCACACCGTGCCGAGGGATCCGCCGCGGGCCGGATGATGGCCGTAATCGGCATGAGGAAGAGAGACTGACCGTTATCGCTTTCAATCGTCAATTGTCAATCGTCAATCGTCAATTGTCAGTTCCCGGCCGCCTGTTCGCGCCCTGCCAGCATGCCGCAAGCCGCTGAGACATCGTCTCCCCGGGGACGACGGACATTAACGGTTATGTGGTGATCGACGAGAATCTTCTGGAAAGCCAGGATGCGCTCCTGGCCTGGAGTTTTCAGAGGAATCCACGGATCCGCATTGAGCGGAATCAGATTGATCTTCTTTCGGAGACCTCGAAGCAGGTGAACAAGCCGGCGCGCATCTTCATCCGAGTCGTTGATCCCTTCGATCAGGACATACTCGAATGTAATCCGCCTGCGCTGAGCGATGGGAAAACTGCGGCACGCCTCGAGCAGAGTTGCGATATTCCATTTTTTATTGATCGGAATGAGTAAATCCCGCACGGAATCGGTTGTGGCATTGAGCGAAATCGCGAGGTTGGGGATGACCGGTTCTTCGGCAAGCCGGCGGATTCCCGGAACTACACCCGATGTGGACAGGGTAACGCGCCTGGGCGAGATGCACATCCCCTGTTCATCCGTCAGCAGACGTATGGATTTCATCACATTTTCATAGTTGTTCAGTGGTTCTCCCATGCCCATGATTACGACGTTCAGGCGTTTCGGAATGGTGCCCCGGTCGGCCTGAAGCGCCATGATCTGGCCGACGATCTCACCGGGAGACAAATTGCGGCGCATCGGCAGCCTGCCGGTCACGCAAAAAAGGCACCCTACGGCACATCCGACCTGAGTCGATACGCAGAAGGTGTCCCTTCGCTCTTCCGGGATGAAGACGGATTCGATTTTTTGGCTGGCCCCGACCCGGAACAGATATCGCCGCGTTCCGTCCTCCGATACAAATACCTGCTGCACGGAAGGGATTTCTATCCTGAAATTTTCCTTGAGCCTTTCGCGAAATGGCTTCGCAAGATCTGTGAACTCATCCCAGGAATGAAGCCGGCGGCGATATATTCCTGCATAAATCTGGCGGCAACGGTATCGCGGCTCATTCATGCCTTCGAGGGCAGCTTCGATTTCTTCGAGACTCGCCCCACACAGGTTCGTTGTTTCCATTTGAATTAAGCTTTCTCTCTGCAACAATACCATTTTCAGTCGTCAGTCGTCAGCGTGGCTCACTGAAGACTAACGACTGACGACGGTTTGGGCCTTCAGGCCCGAGCGAGAATGTGGTAAGTAATAACGGGATAAACTTGAAACATCCAACAACCATGGATATCCAGAAGAGGGAAATGAGGAACGGCCTTGTGATTGCTTCCGAGGTCATGCCTCACCTGCGATCGGTCTCTTTGGGGGTCTGGGTAAAATGCGGGTCTCGTTTCGAAAGAGCCGAGAAGACCGGAATTTCCCATTTCATCGAGCATTTGCTGTTCAAGGGCACTAAAACCCGTTCCGCTGCGCGGATTGCGGAAGCGATCGATTCGGTCGGCGGTCAGTTAAACGCTTTTACAGAAAAGGAGTACGTCGGTTTTTACGCCAAGGTATTGGACGAGCATCTTCCGTTGGCTTTTGACCTCGTTTCGGACATTGTTCTGAACCCGACATTTCCGAGTACCGAAATAACTCTGGAACGGAACGTGATCTTTGAAGAGATCAACATGGTCGAGGATTCGCCGCAGGAATTAATTCTCGATATTTATACGGAGAGCTTCTGGAGAAACCACCCTCTTGGAAGACCTATTTCAGGGACAAAGAAATCGGTTGCCCGGATTGGCCGCGCGGATGTGAAGAAATTTTTTCAAAACAATTATAACGCCAGCAACATGGTTATTGCCGTGGCAGGCAATATCCAGCACCGGGAAGTCCAAAAACTTGCCGAGCGCTATTTTTCCGGCCTGAAACCGGGAGTTGCCACGGATCCGGGGAAGCCGCCCGGAATCCATTCCGGGAGTCTGATTCGTCACAAAGCCCATCTTGAGCAGACCCATATATGCCTGGGAACCGTTTCGCCTCCGATCGCGTCGGAGGAACGCTATTGCTCTCATCTTCTATGCAACATTCTGGGCGGAGGCATGAGCTCGAGGCTTTTCCAGAACATACGCGAGAAACGCGGGCTGGTGTATTCGATTTATTCGATGCTGAACCTTTATCATGATACGGGAGCGCTGGTAGTCTATGCCGGCAGCGCACCCGAGAAGGCATTGGAAGTTGTCGAATTGACTCTGAAAGAATTCGGAACTTTGAGAAAGCAGATCGTTTCCGCTCAGGAGTTGAAACGGGCCAAGGAAAACATCAAAGGCTCCGTCATGCTGGGACTTGAGAGCTCCAGCAGCCGGATGACGCATCTGGCGCAACAATTAATCTACTATGGCCGCTTTTACAGGCTGGAAGAGATCCTCGACGCAGTGGAACGGGTCACGGCGCGAGAGATCCGCGACTTGGCGAATAGGATATTTGATCCTTCTTCCTTGGCCCTGGCGGCACTAAGCAGCCGAGACGGTGAAGAGCTGAAATCGGTGGCATTGGACATGTAATCCATGGGGCTGAGCTTTATATTACTGGGCAGCGGCAGCTCGGGGAATGCAACTTTGGTTAGCGATGGCGCAAAGCATATCCTGGTGGATGCCGGACTGAGCGGACGCGAGACTGCAAGACGATTGAGGGAATGCGGGCTGGAGCCCGAGGATGTATCGGCAATCGTGATTTCGCACGAACACGGCGATCATTGCCGCGGCGTCGGGCCGTTCTCGAAAGACCTCGACATTCCGGTCTTCATGACCGATGGGGCTTTCGGCAGTTCCGGTCTGGTTCTGGATCCGAAAAGGCGCCGGCCGATCAGTCCCGGGGAACAGTTCGATGTGCATGGAATTTGTTTCACCTGTTTCTCCGTGCCGCATGATTCCGCAGATCCGCTCGGCTTCATCATTGAGAATGGTGGAATCAAAATCGGGATCGTGCTGGACTTGGGATATCTCTCCAATCTTGTTCTCGAGCGCCTGAAAGGCTGTGACGCGGTCGTGATTGAATCAAACCACGATGTCCAAATGCTCAAGGTGGGGCCATACCCGTGGGCTTTGAAGCAGCGGGTCATGAGTCGGCTCGGCCATCTCTCCAATGATTCGGTTGCGCAATATTTAAAGGACGATTTTGACGGGAAGGCCACCCACGTGATTTTGGCTCACCTGAGCAAGAATAACAATCTTCCCGAGCTGGCCTTGCTGTCTGCTCAAAGAGCATTGGAGTCACGACCGACGTCCGCCGTATTGCAGACAAAGCTGGAATTGGCCAAACCCGACCGGATCAGCAGGACGTATCGCTATTAAAAAATTGCGAACCAAATGAGTTCGACGAAAAGGCTTTTGAACCGCAGAATATCGAACAAGAAATGTCGAATTTCGAAGTGCCAGATCAGGACGGGATGATTTCTGCGGTTCGAAATTCTAAATTTCAAATATTTTTGTTTAGGAATGTTGAATATTTCGAGACTCGGGTTTCGAAGTCTCGGAGAGGAACGGACGTCATGATCGACCGTTACATGCCCCCCGATTTTGCAGAGATCTGGTCGGAAGAGAATATGTTCCGCACCTGGTTGAAGGTGGAGCTGGAGGTCTGCCGGATGCTTGCCGAAAAGGGCTGGATACCCAGGGAATCCCTGGAGACCATTGAAAAAAAGGCAAACTTTTCCGTTGCCCGGATCAAGGAAATCGAGAACGTGACGCACCACGACCTGATTGCTTTTACGACGAGCGTTGCGGAGTATGTCGGGCCGGACTCGCGATACATTCACTGGGGCCTTACCTCCACCGACGTGATCGATACCGCCCGTGGCCTGCAGCTGAAGCAGGCCAGCGACAAAATACTTGCCGCGATCGAAGAGCTTCGCGAAGCTATACGGCAAAGGGCGCAGGAACACCGCAAAACTCTCGTGATGGGGCGGACTCATGGTGTGCACGCGGAACTGACGACGTTTGGGCTGAAGCTGGCCGTCTGGTATGACGAGATGAGGCGCAATCTGGAACGCATGCAGCGGGCATCAGAAGCGGTTGCGGTGGGAAAATTGTCGGGCGCCGTCGGAACTTTTGCTCATCTCGATCCGGATGTCGAGGCGCGCGTGTGCGAGCGCCTGGGATTGAAAGCGGCGCCCATATCCACTCAGACGCTTCAGCGAGACCGGCACGCCGAATATCTTTGCACCATTGCCATTATCGGGAGCTCACTGGACAAATTTGCGACCGAGATCCGGCATCTCCAGAGAACCGAAGTGAGGGAAGCCGAAGAACCCTTTGCCGCCGGACAGAAGGGCTCCTCCGCCATGCCCCACAAACGGAATCCGGTCAAATGCGAGCAGATTTCCGGATTGTCCCGGCTGCTGCGCGGATACGCCATCACGGCGCTGGAAAATGTTCCGCTCTGGCATGAACGGGATATTTCCCATTCCTCAGTGGAGCGTGTCACTCTGCCCGATGCGACTTCTGTTCTTTGCTACATGCTCCGCGCGATGACCAAAATCATTTCCAGAATGGTGGTCTATCCGGACCGGATGCTCAAAAATATTGAACTGACGCGGGGTCTTGCTTATTCGGGCCAGTTGCTCCTGGATCTCACGCGCAAAGGGGTCTTGCGTGAAGATGCGTACCGCTGGATTCAGCGGTGCTCCATGAAAGTGTGGGACGAGGATAAAGATTTTGTTCGAGTCCTTCAGGAAGACCCCGACATTACCCGCGTGCTCACTGGCGAAGAAATCCGATCGGTTGTGAATCCGGAACTCCAGCTGCGCAATGTGGACGCTATCTTTGCCCGGGTATTTGACCGCTAGCCGGTTGGGAATCGTGGTTGGATCAGAAAACGGGGAACGGGGAACGATCAGTCAACTTGCTTCTGCTTTCCGCCGATGATGCTCCGCCCGCCCGGTGTGAAATATCGCTCGGCCAGGCGTGCCAGACGCACGAATGGGAGGCCGATCAGAAAGTACATTGCGGCAGCCAGCAATCCAATTCCAAGATAGTCATAATGAATGCTGGCCAGCTCGCTGTAAGCTTTGGTCAGTTCCACCATCGTGATAACCGAAACAAGCGAAGAATCCTTGAGGAGAGCAATGAAATCATTGGTCACCGGCGGTATCACCATGCGAATGGCCTGCGGGATAATCACGTAACGCAAAGCCTGCATCTGTGTCATTCCAAGAGCCAGCGCGGCCTCCATCTGGGTCTTGGGAATTGACTGAATGCCGGCCCGATAATTTTCAGCCTCGTAGGCGCTGTAATTCAGAGCAAGGCCCAGAACCGCTGCAAGCATTGGGGACAGTCGGATTCCGATGTGGGGCAATCCATAGAAAATTAGAAAAAGCTGAACCAAAAGAGGAGTGCCGCGGATCAGTTCAATATAGGCAACAGCAAACGTGCGCAGGAATCTGGGCGCATAGAGGCGCGCCAACGCGATATTCAATCCTGCGAAGACGGCCAGAATCATCGACATGATCGACAGTTCCAGAGTGACCACAGCTCCCTTTGCCAGCAACGGCAGATAGCCCGCATACTGAACGACCTTCTCCCATCCGGAATTTTTCTTCAGCCTGCTTTCCAGGTATGTGTCGTAGTCCGGATGCTGCTGATTTGGAGGACCTGCTTTACCCAGAATTCCATTGCACACGGGTGTCCACAGGTTCCAGTTTTCGAGAATGCGCCTCAATTCGCCGGAAGCAATCATTTGAGTGAGCGCCGCATCTATTTCCTCCACAAGCTCGGCGTCGTCCTTGCGGACGGCGATTCCGTATTCAATGCGCCCCAGAGGCGGTCCTGTGATCCTCAGCCCGGGAATGGATGCGACGTTGTAGAGCCCGATGATATAGTCCATCAATACGGCATCCACACGGCCGTTGAGAAGGTCTTCGTATGCATTGATCTGTCCGTCATAACTGAGAACTTGTAGATCGTTGCGTTCATACAGCATTCGCTCCGCCAGACTGGCCTTCAATGTGCCCACTTTTTTCCTGCTGCAGTCGTCGAGCGTGCGAATTCGGGATTCCTTCTTGCGTACGACCAGCTGTTCGTAGGTAACGTAGTAAGGGCGGCTGAAGCGTATGACGCGTGAACGGTCCGGCGTAATTTCGAGTCCCGAAACCACCATCCGGTAATTGCCGCGCTCCAGCCCGGGAATCAGCCCATCCCACTGATTCTGTACGAACTGGGTTGGGCGGCCCAGGATTCTGCCGATGGCATTTACAATGTCGACCTCAAATCCAATGATCCGGCTCGGGTTTTGAGGATCCTGAAACTCGTAGGGAGCGCCTCCTTCCGCGTCGGCGCCCCAGGTTATTGGACTGCGCGAGGAGGTCTGAGCCGGCGCAAAAGCAGGCGCCGCGCAGAGAACAGCGCAAAAGGCCAGCAGGGAACTGCATTTTCGGATCAATGGTTGCACGATGCTCTCAAAATTACAGAAATCGCCGCAGAAACTGCCGTGTCCGGTTATCCAGAGGGTCGGAGAAGATTTTTCCCGCTGTGCCCTCTTCCACGATCACGCCGTCAGACATAAAAACTACTTTGTCCGCAGCATCCCGCGCAAAGCGCATCTCATGTGTGACAACGAGCTGAGTGATTCCCTCGGAATCGAGCTCCTTCATGACCTCAAGCACTTCATCCACGAGTGTTGGGTCCAGTGCGGAGGTCGGTTCATCATAAAGCAGAATTCTTGGCTTCATGGCCAGTGCTCGCGCAATAGCGGCGCGCTGTTGCTGTCCGCCGGAAAGCTGCGCTGGAAACAGGTTTCCCTTGTCCGCCAGTCCGACCTTTTTGAGCAACGCGAATGCTTGGACGCGAGCGTCGCTGCGGGGAATGCCCTTTACGATCACGGGCGGAAAGGCGACATTGTCCAACGTCGACATGTGAGGAAACAAATTGAACGATTGAAACACCATCCCTACCATGGACCGAAGCTGATGCATCTTTCGCGGGTATGCGCGGGCGGCAGTGCGGCCACTTGCACTGTTTCCGTCCAGCGTAAGACCTGCAATGGAGATTCGGCCCTCGTCAAAGGTCTCAATCCCGTTCAAACATCTCAGCAGAGTCGATTTGCCGCATCCGGACGGACCGATGAGCACCGTCAGCTGATTGGAATCGATGCATAAATCAATTCCGCTCAGTACCGGATTTCCCTGAAAAGACTTCTTCAGGGCCTGAATTTCGACAAGGGGCTGTTTCATCAGGCCAATAGTGTTCCACGACCGCAAAGCAACTCACAAGGGTAAATTGAGTCTCAGGACGCAGGAGTCAGGATACCGGACATAGTGCAGGTGCAAGAATAATCGACACTTATCCTGCATCCTGTATCGATATCAGCCTTCCGCTCTGATATAATGGACACGATCGCTCGCATCGCGGGCAAAGGGTGCATCGGTTTATAGGGAAACCATGCCAAAAAGTTGCCGAATCCCCATCTTCGGTGAATTCGATTGAGAGTATGCGGGCGTAACACCATTTCATCTCTGCTGGACCGAAGGAATTGCGGGTAGATTCGCTAAGATTCGCCCCCGAAATTAGGTTTGATGAGGATGCAGGGCAATCAGCGTCGATTTTGCTGATCAATCAGACGTGCGGGCAGATGGTGACCCGCCAAAGCGGAGGAATTTCGATCGCAGTGGGAGATTTCCGAAATTCGCGTGAATCTCAAGAAGCATGAGTTGCGGACCGGATTAATCCGGAGAGTATCGTGTGGAGTTGATGCGGTAATGGGAAGCGAAAGGGCGTAGCCCCCAACAGGGTTGCGCTGAACAATGATTCCCTGATGAGCTGAAATTGGCAGCCTCTCCAGTTTCGCGCGTTTTGTGAAAAGACGGAACAAAGGATATTGCTGATTGCGCGGTTTTCCCTGGGAATCGATCGTGGGCGCCCGAGACAGGGATTCTTATTGTGGAATTGGGGCTTCCTCAGGATCCGGAGTAAATTCGTACGGCACGAGCATTGAGAAACTAGCATTGCTGCCTGGCGGGGCGTCCGCCTGTTCTTTCAGTGGCTTCAACGAGGCGATCCCAGAGATTTCCTGTACCACTTGTCTCAAAAAGGTTCCGCAAAAGTTTTCCACTGAGATCTAAACAAAGTGCAAATTACTAATCAGGATTGGGAACAATCCCTCTGGAACAACGCTGGAGAACTTATGACGACTTTAATAAAAAATGGGACCATCATCACAGCCACGGACATCTACAAAGCGGACCTCCTGGTAAAGAATGGAATGGTTTCCGAAATCGGAAGGGAAATTTCAAAAATTGCCAGCGAGATCATTGATGCGGCTGACAAGTGGGTTTTACCCGGCGGGGTGGACGTTCACACTCACATAGATGCGCAGTGCGACGGAATGACCACGGTAGATGACTTTGAAACAGGAACTGCCGCAGCGGCAGCGGGCGGAACAACTACCGTGGTCGATTACGCCGAGCAGGTTCCGGGTGCGACGCTCGCCCAGACACTTGAGGACTGGAAAACAAAAGCCGCTTCGCGCTCCATTGTAGATTATGGGTTTCACCTTGCCCTCTGTGAAGTGAACCAGGGTGTTCTGGCTGAAATTCCGGGTTTAGTAGAGTCAGGTGTCAGCAGCTTGCATGTCAGACTTGATGGGTGCGGCGAACGGCACATTAACGACGCGCAGCTGCTGGAATTTCTGCAGTGCACAACCAACGCGGGAGCTCTTGCCTGTCTTCATGCGGAGAATGGCGAAATCATCGATCTTTTTCTGCGCAGGCTTGCAGCGGAAGGGAAAACTTCTCCCAAGCACATCCCCACGGCCCGACCGCCCGAAGTGGAAGCCCAGGCGACCGCGCGCGCAATCAGTCTGGCTGAAATGGCAAAAGCGCCGATTTATCTCAGCAGCCTCTCCTCTGCTCACGCGATCGAAAAAGTTAAGGCGGCCCGAGACCGCGGACAGGTTGTATATGCGGAAACCTGTCCGCAGTACCTCGTATTGTCGAGCGAGCGCTACGAGGAATCCGAAGGGATCAAATATTATTGCACTCCTCCTCTGCGTCCTGCATGGCATGAGGATATCCTGTGGAAAGCCATTTCCAGCGGCGACATCCATACGGTCGCAAGCGACCATCGGGCGTTTAACTATGCGGGACAGAAAGACCAGGGGAAGGAGAATTTCACTCAATCACCACGAGGATTTCCGGGAATTCAGGAACGCCTGTCTCTCCTCTGTTCTGCGGGGATCCATACGGGGAAGATCTCGGTGAACAGGCTGGTCGATCTTGCATGCACGACACCGGCTAAACTATTCGGATTGTTTCCACGGAAGGGGACGCTGGCCGTCGGGAGCGATGCCGATATGGTCATTTTCGATCCAAAAGCCGAACTGGTGATTTCGAAAAACATAGGTTTGTCGCGCTCGGACTACACTCCCTATGAGGGGATGAAAGTGCGGGGTGCGACCTGGCTGGTACTGCAGCGCGGAAGAGTGATAGCCCGCGAAGGGAAAGTAATGGGCCGTCCGGGAGGGGGCGAGTTCCTGTCCCGCTCCAAATTCACCGTGGTGTAGTGAATTGAAAAACGGTGACAGCCACCGATGTCCCCGAATTCGGGGACATCGGTGGCTGTCACCGTTTTTCACTGTCGTTGTTGATCCGTTCACGATATGTTATCGTGCTGGTCCGATGAGAGAGTGTCCACAATGCGGTAACTCCTACCCGGATTCATTCGAGTTCTGCCCTGCGGATGGGTCGCCGGTCGGCGTCCAGGAGAATACGAAAAAGCAAGTCGCGCGAAAGCCGGCACAGATCCGGATTAAGGCCCTTGTGCTTGCGTTCGTGATCCTGGTGCTATGTTTGATCATGGCATTCACGGCGGCGTTCTTCTACCAGTACTGGAAACCGAAATACGGAAGCCTGACGGTAAAAACCACGCCTCCAGGCGCATTTATTTTCATCGACGGCAAGTTGCGCGGGGCCTCTCCGATCACTCTCTCGGATTTGCGCAGCGGTGGACACCAGCTGAAGGGGACCAAGGAGGGCTACAAAGAATTAGTCCAGCAGGTGACGATCATGCCCTATGCGACAGAAAACCTGCACTGGAACCTGGAGCCGATCGTACCGCAGTTGAGTAATGAGCAGTTGGCGGAAGTGGAAGCCTGGCGCAAGAAACTGGACAGCGCTCAAAAAGAAAACATACTCCTCCCTCCTCCAGAGGATTACAACGTTCTCTATTTTGCCGAAAAAATCCTGGCAATCGATCCGGCCAACAGCTATGCGATCGAAGCGAAGAGCAGATTAGGCGAAACTGTGCGAAATCTTGCGGAGCTTGCCTATGCGCAGGAAGACTGGCTCGAAGCGGAAAAGCAGTACAAAAACCTGGTCTTGCTGTTCCCGAACGATATCTCCGTCGGAGAACGTCTGGCCGACGTCGCAGCCAAACTCGATGCGAGCGTGAAAGACCGGGAGAAACAGATCCAGGATTGGAAGGCAAAGGCCGATGCTGCAATGAAGATCGGGAGCCTCGTGCCCCCGGAGAAGGATAATGCGCTCGATGCGATAAGGAGCATCCAGCGTCTGGATAGAAACAACAGCTATGTGCGGGAGGCTTTCTCCCACTTGAAGGAATTGCTGCAGACTCGCGGAGACAGCAAAATAGCCACATCCGACTGGCAGAGCGCTCGGAACGATTTTCGGCTCATGCTGCAGTATTTTCCCGAGGACACATACAGCAAGGGACGGCTGACGACGATTGAAGGCAAGATTGCGGAAATCGCCCAGCAGGATCAACAGCGTGCGCAGCGCGCGAATGAAGAACAGAAAACGCGCCAGAACATCGCTGCCTTGCGGCAGTCCGCCCTCTCTTCTTTTCGTGCCGGTTCCTACCAGGACTCGATTTCGAAATGGCAGGAATATCTGAAGATCGAGCCCAACAGCGATGAGGCGTATTTTTATATTGGCGCGAGTTATGAAAACCAGAAGCAACTGGATACGGCCATTTTGGATTTTGAGAAATGCATTTCTCTAAACCCCAATAACGTCCTCGCTCATGTCAACTTGGGAGTGCTCTACGATTATCATCGGAACAACCTCAAACAGGCCGAAGAACATTTTCGCAAAGCGAAGGAGCTGGGCGGAGCGGAAAAATACAGTCCCGAGCGGCTTCAAGCGATGATTCAGGATATTCAGGACCGAGTTCAAGCCAGCTCTGTCGTGAATACACCCTTTGCTGTGGAGCACAAGCACGCATTTTCCAGTTGTCGGGGCACTATGCTATTCACAGAGGACGGGATTGAGTTCAGAACGACAGAAACAGACCACAGCTTCTACGAATCCTATAAAGGACTGCGGGCTTTCGACCTCAAAGGGAGCGATCTCTTACTCAAGACTCGCAGCAACAAAAAATACAATTTCCATTTCTTCAATGCGGAAGACGCAGCGCGCATACGGGCCTGGAGTTCATCGGCGCGCTTCATTCAACTCGGCAGCCACTTTGATTGATCCTTGGCGCGTCCCCACGTTAATCTACAGCTGTTTCTTATCGATGTAGCCGGAATCTGAAGCATTTGCAGGCGGATTTTTCCGATAATCAATCCGGCTCTTGGGCTTTCGGAATATCCCGACAATGCCCAACGCCACAAAGCCGATGACAACCCCAGCTGCCAACGGGATGGGCTGCAGATACCCGCGGATTTGCCGCAAGAGATTGGAGGAAACAACCAAATGCTCCTGCTGAAGCAAGGAGATTTCCTTTGAATCCTTGTTGACCAGCCGGGCCGACAAAACAAGCCTGGAATCCTGCAAGCCCCTGTTCACAATGCTCCATCGCCATGAGGCACGATCGCGTTCGCCAATTTCACGAGTCGGCTTGTCCTGATCGGGTGTTACCGTTATCGAATCAGTTCCGGAAAACAGATCGAGCCGGATTTTAAACCGCTCGCCGAATGAATGCAGTATGTGCCTCTCTTCCGGAGTCACCCGGACATAATCAATGGATTCGGATGAGAAACTCGCCTGGCCGCTTTTGCTTCGGTCGCGATTCAGATAAACGGGGAGACTCCAGTCCAGTGAGCCCAGCAGCACGTTCTTCAAATAAACATCCGCCTTGCCGCGATAGACTCCACCCGCGGTGGATTCCTCTACGATGCGGGTGCGCAGAGCATTGACCGCCCGTGCGAAGGAATCGAGCTTTTCCTTCTCGTTTCCGAGATCGTAGTATCGCTTCGCCAGGGAATCGCCCTTGGATGTAAGATCCGAGATTTGGGTTTGCAGCTTGCGGTTGTCGGCCTTGAGTTCCTCATTATCTCCCACGAGATGAGCATTTGCCGCTTTCTGGGCCTGCAGATTCGTTTGCAGAGAGCTGATCTGGTTCGCGAAGGATTCGTTGTCACTCTGCAGTTTTTTCAAGGCATGGCCGAGATCCGCAATCTGCCCGGTCACATCATGGCTTGCGTCGATCCGGAGATTCAGAGATCGCTGGATTTTTGCCAGCTCATTCTGATATCCCTGGGCATTCCCCTTTGCATCCCGCACCGCCTCACCCAGCTTGGATATCTGTGACGTATAGTTCTCGAGATTGGCCTGCAATGCGGAGTTATTGCTCTTCAGGCGAGACAGTTCGGCTTGCTGAGTGCGCGATTCGGTTTCGAGCTTCCTGTTCTCCGATTGAGATTGCGAGAGCTGCGCGGTGATCTCCTGTATTTTGTCCTTTAAGCTGTCAATTTCCCGCTGGGCATCCTGGTAGGCAGGCAAACGGGAAGCGATGTTCTTGAGCACGGCTTCCCGGCTGATCGATGCTGAACCGGAAATTTCCCCCACCGCGCGATCGAATTGCTCCTGGACAAAGCTGTCCTTCGCCTCGTCGATGTCTGTGTATTTGAGTCCTTCGGTCAAAACGGATCGTAGCGCCCGGTCGAATACTTCCCTGTTTGGAAAACTCTCCTGCAAGCTGCTGTCAAACTTGAATCCAAGCTCCACCAGGCCTGGTGTTGCGATACCTCCCATTTTGAATTTTATTTCCTCGCCGCTGAAATCGACAGCGAGGACTCGCAATTGATCTCCAACCTTGTACCTTGGCGTTCCCGAGCCCTGTTCCACACGGAAGCTCTGTCCGCTGATATAGATCATCTGCTTCTCCGCATAGATCGGAACCTTCAGAAACATGGCCTTATTTTCGTAATTCTTTTTGTACTGATCCTGGAACACTCGGGATACGCCGGCAAAACTCGACAATATGCTGGAGAGAATGAGAAGCACTAAACAGAGAACTCGGAATTCCCAGTTTTTCATGGATATCCTCGGGCGCAATTTGAATCCGTATGATACCACACCCGAGTGCGGCAACTTGCAGCTGCCTTCATCCGCTCTAGTGGTCTGTAACAATGGAATTGATAGTAGATCCGTCACTTTCGCCCGGAGCGCCGGAGGCGGGATTTGTGCGGACATGCTCCTGAGTCCGTCCAAAGCAAAGACGGAAAAACCTTTCAATCGTGCCGGTTTAGTTCTAAAGTGAAAGAGCGTATTGCGTTGAGAAGGCGATCAGCAGCATCTCAGATCGGGGTGATTCATTGCAACTAGTGTATGGAGCTCGGAGCGACCAGGGGAAGGTGAGAACCTCGAACGAGGATTATTATGTTGCCGACGCCCGCAGCAAAATCTTCGTTGTGGCTGACGGTATGGGTGGACACGCCGCCGGAGAGATTGCCAGCCGAATGACCGCAGAAAAAGTTGCGGCGGTTTTGTCCGCCGGATCGACTGCCTCCAGCGCGGAAGATGTCCTGCTTCGCGCTGTCCAGGAAGCAAACACGAGCGTGCATGAAGCTCAGAAGATTCAGGCTGAATATCGAGGCATGGGCAGCACCTTGACCGTATTGACCTTCTCGATGAACCGTTACTACATTGCCCAGGTTGGCGATTCGCGGGCATATCTCCTTAGAGACAATCTGCTGACTCAGCTCACACAGGATCATTCTTTGGTATGGCCATTGTATAAGAGCGGCATTATCAGCAAGGATGACATCTCCCGGAACCCGCGCAAAAATCTTATCACCCGGTCAATCGGCACCCAACCCCAGGTTCAAGCCGATCTGCAAACTGGCCCCGTTCTTGAAGGAGACCTGTTTCTGCTTTGCTCGGACGGATTGACGGACGTGCTTTCGGACGACGATATATCCCGCATATTGTCGAACGGAAGCAGGAATCCTCAGCACTTGAGCGACCTTCTGGTCAACGCCGCAAACTCAGGCGGAGGACCGGACAACGTGACTGCCGTAGTTGCCTACCTGGCGCCTGATTCCAATTGATTAAAAAAGGGGACGCCACCCTATTTCGCCGTCAGCTTTGATCCAGCGAGACCCAACCGGCGAAATAGGGTGGCGTCCCCTTTTTTGGCAATTCCCGATAGTTTTCCACAGGCGGGAAGATCGGGATGGATATTCATGTTAAATGCTTTATTTGTAGGAAATAATAGGTCTCCATTCCACTGAGATTTTCACAGGATATTCACATCGTCTCCAGCAGATAGGACAATGACCTTCCCCGGTTCCGGTTTCCCGTTTCCCGGTGGGGGAGGCAGAAGGCTACAAAGCCTCCAGGTGTTCCAGGAGCCTGGCTTTTGAAAAGCCAGTGATTTGGAGAACCTTATCTCTGGACTTAAGACCGGAGGTTATGCGAAGGATTGATTTGGGGATTCCGAACAGAGCAGCGAAGAATTCGAGGATTGCTCGATTGGCAGAGTCATCCACCGGGGGCGCCGTCACTTTCAATTTCAGTGCCCCGGCGTAAATGCCCGAAATTTCAGAACGCTTTGCCCGCGGTTGCACGTGGAGTGGCACTTCCAGCCCGGCCTTCGTCTCACGAATTTGCAAACCCGCGCAGTTCATTGGCGCAATCCAAAAATGGCAGTTCCGATGCGCACGATCGTCGCACCTTCCGGAATGGCTTGCTCGAAATCGTGGCTCATTCCCATCGAAAGGTGCTTCAAACCGAGGCATCCCGGCTGTTCCGATTCCAAACCGTCTCTGATTTCACGCAGCCTGGAAAAATAAGGACGCACCTTTTCGGCGTTCTCGAGGTAAGGCGGAATCGTCATCAGTCCATTGAGCCGGAGCCCTCGCAAACCCGAAATCTGCTCGATCATTTCCCGGATTCGGGCGGGTTCCGCACCGTATTTTGTTTCCTCTCCCCCCAAATCTACCTGCAGGAGAACCGATAAGATTTTCCCGATATCAAGGCACTCCTGGCTGAGCTTGATTGCGAGCTTCTCGCTGTCCAGAGAGTGCACCACGGCGAAAAGCTCGGCGGCGCGCTTCGCTTTATTTGTCTGCAGATGGCCGACCAAATGCCATTCCAGCTCCGGGATTTCAGTAAGGTGAGGTATTTTACCCTCCGCCTCCTGAACGCGATTTTCACCGAATCGACGAAGCCCGGCCTTTGCAGCTTGAATGATGGATTCCTTCGGGAAGGTCTTACTGATGGCCAGAAGCGTAATCTCGTCCGGCAAGCGCCCGCACTTCACGGCGGCGTTGGCAATCCGTTCCCTGATGGACTGAATGTTTTTATGGATTTGATCCATGAGCGAATTAGAGCATAAAAAATTACGAATGACGAATGACGAATTGAAAAGATGCCTTTCTTGGGCGAATCCCGAAATTGTGAATCCCCAGAGAAGTATGTTTCATTTCGTCATTCGTCATTCGTAATTGTGAATTGAGTTAGCCGTCGTGCTTTGTTACTCTGGGATCTCAAAACAATCTGCTGAGACAGGGATCCCGGTGTTTATCACGTTTGAAGGTATTGAAGGTTCGGGCAAAAGCCTGCAGATAGCTCGTGCACGTGAATATCTCACGAATGGAAAAGGGATTGAATGTCTGGTTACGCGAGAACCGGGCGGGACCGATTTCGGGCTTGCACTTCGCAGCGTCCTGCTGGGTCTCCATGGATACCGGATGGAGCCGCGGTCCGAACTGCTGCTGTACCTTGCGGACCGATATCAGCACCTGAAAGAGGTAATCGAGCCTGCGCTGGAACGAGGACTTGTGATCCTTTCGGATCGTTACCAGGACGCCACACGGGCATACCAGGGAACTGCCAGGGGAATCCCCGGGGTCGAGATCGAAGAACTAAATCGGCTCCTGGGAATCATTGAACCTGACAAAACGATCCTGCTGGATCTCGATCCCGAAGTCGGTCTCTCAAGAGCACGTTCACGCAATCTGGCTTCGGCCTCTGCTGCGCAAGAAGGAAGGTTTGAAGCGGAAGACCTGGAATTCCATAAAAAAGTCCGGGAAGCTTATCTGGAACTGGCTGCGCAAGCGCCGCACAGGATCCATTTAGTTCCTGCTTCGGGAACACCGGATGATGTTTTCGCTCGAATCTTCCCCTTACTCGATCGATGGCTTGCATCCAACAAGTAAAGCGAATGAAATTCCCGACAGGTCTGAACAGTTTCATTGGAAATGCGCGCGCAATGGAAATTTTGAAACGGGCGATCGGACAGGATCGTCTGCCGCATGCAATGATCTTTTCGGGTCCGGCTGGCATTGGGAAGTGCACGCTCGCGCTTCTGATCGCAAGATATCTGAACTGTCTCGCGCCAGGCGCGAATGACGCTTGCGGTGATTGTTCAGCCTGCAAAAGGATCATGGCTGTCATTGAAAGCCGATACCTGCAGTGTCAGAACTTGAAGGGAAGTTTTTGCGGCACGTGCCCGAGCTGTAAAGTCTGGACAATACGGCATCCGGATGTTCGGCTCATTGAGCCCGAAAAGACAACCATCAGTATCGATCAGATCCGCGACATGATCGGAGAGATCTCTTTTCAGCCTCTCGAAGCCCGATATCGTGTGGTAATCCTCGATCCCGCAGAGCAAATGCGTCTTGAAGCGCACAATAGCCTTCTCAAGACCCTTGAAGAGCCTCCGAGCCGGACCGTGATGATTCTGGTGACCACAAATCCGTATCTGTTGTTGGAAACCATTCGCTCTCGATCGCGCATGCTGCATTTCGGCGAAATCCCCCAGAGCCGGATTGAGCGGTACCTCATAGAGAAAGAAGGAAAGACGCGGGAGGAGGCTCGAATGGCCGCCGCGCTCAGCGGGGGAAGCCTTGCTGCTGCCCTCAGCTTCGACACAAACCGGTACCGCGATATTCGCAAACAGGCGCTTGAATTTGTCCGGCTGCTCTTAAAAAGAGGTGAGTTTTCGGAAGCCAGCACTATCGCCGTGCAGGTAAGCAAAGATAAGGAATTTTTTCAGTCATGGCTTGAATCGGTGAAATCGCTGCTCCAGGACGTGTATTACGCCGGGCGGGCTACGGAACGCATCGGACAGCGTGACCTGCTTGAGGAGTTGGAAATGTTGGCGCAGACTGTCTCTCGCTTCCGTCTGGTCCAAACAATCAATGATGTCAGCAAATTGGCTCGCGATCTTCAGTTCAACGTAAATCGGCAGATCGCTCTTGAAGCCATGTTTGTGGCGCTATCGCAAAATACATAAAAACGCCACGGATTCCACAGATTTCACCGATTTTATCGCCACTTTAAATCCGTGAAATCTGTGGAATCCGTGGCGTTTTTTATTTTTTTTCGAGCTTGGCGAGCCGCGCGAGAAACTCAGCGGTTTTTGGCGAATTCGGGTTCTTCCCAATAAACTGCTTGTAGGCGGCGATCGCTTTATCCGGCTGATCGTTCTTCTCGTAAGCCCGCGTGAGAGCATCATACGCACGGATTGAGTCCGGCTGATATGCTATTGCTTCCAGATATCTGCTAATGGCTGCGGCATAGTTCTTCTGTTTGTAATAAAAGTTGCCGATGTTAAGGTTTTGCTCTGACAGAATCGGATCTGGCTCTTTGGGCGTCGAAGCGTCCGTAGTTTCTTTGCCTTCTGCCGTATCGGTGTCCCGGATGAGCGGCGGGGGCGTTCGGGATGCGGATTGGGCGACAACCGGCTGAATTGTCAGGAGGAAAGAACCGAAAAACAGCAACAGAATTTGAAAAAGTTGAACAACTGTGCAAATTCGAGAACAGTTTCTTTGTAAGTCCATTGTACGTTAAATTTAGCGAAATATTTTTCCCTTGTCAAAGGCGGATTCAAAGACTACAATTTATTTTAATTACCGGCTTTTCGATCGCACGATTTCGTACTTTAAAGAAAATGTATCGCTCGCGGAAGATGGCTATCGCCCTATTTTTGTAATCTCCCGTGGAGGAGTTGAATGGTGAACCGGAAACTGATTCGTCCGAGCTTGTCTGAAATCAAGGACCAGATGCCCCGCTATGGACCGTTGCCCCGGAAGCGCGTACCGCCTGAAGTAACCAATGCGGAGAATTACTACTACATCAAGCAGATGGCTGCAAAGACTCCGATGATTGTCAAACTTACGGATGGCGAGGAGATTCGAGGAGTCATCGAGTGGTACGATAAGAACTGCATCAAGGTGCATCGGAGTGACGGACCCAACCTTCTCATCCTGAAGCATGTGATCAAGTACATGTATAAGCAGAACGAAGATCAAGAACCTGATGAGGTGGATTTGGAATAGCGAGTTCATAAGGCGGGACGCCCGGTGGCTGCAAATGCCGATCCCATACAGACCTTATGGCAGGCGGTGCTGCTCTTGCCAGAATCTCAATCCGTACTTCCTCAGCTCGGTATCACAACAGGAGATCCGGCTGGCATAGGCCCTGAGATATCGCTGCGTGCTGCGCGCGAACGATCTTTGGCCGGCGTGTGCCGCCTCATACTGTTTGGAAGTTGGGAACTTCTGCGGGCGAGATCTGCAGATATCGGACTGCCCTTTGAATTCGAAAAAATCCCGATCGATTCCCTTTCGGACCGAAGCCGGCAAATTCCCGACCGATGCATTATCGATATTCCTGCGGGAAAAATTGAGGCGGGAATTGGATCAAAGGCAAGCGGTGAGGCCGCTGCGCGGAACATCATCGAATGCGCTTCCGCGTGCCGGAGAGGGCTGCTTGATGCCATAGTGACGGCTCCCCTGAACAAAAAATATTTCCAGGAAGCAGGATATTCCTTTCCCGGTCACACTGAATTCCTGGCTCACCTCGCCGGCGTTTCGGATTTTGCAATGGCTTTCTTAACCGAGCGTCTTAAGGTCGTGTTGGCCACGATACACGTTTCGTTGCGGGACGCCATAGAGTCGATCACGCCGGAGCTGGTTTACTGCAAGTTGCGGATCATCCTGACGGAATTCCGGCGCCTCGGATTGCCTTGCCGCAAAGTGGCGGTTGCCGGACTCAATCCTCATGCCGGAGAGTCGGGGATCATGGGCACTGAAGAGATGGAACGGATCGCGCCTGCGGTCCGCAAAGCCCAGAGCCTCTTCACCGATTCAATGATCGATGGACCTCTCCCGGCGGACACGCTGTTCTGGCGGGCCTATAACGGCGAGTTTGATGTTGTGCTGGCCATGTATCACGATCAAGGTCTGGCGCCGATTAAACTGGTGGGATTTGGCGAAGCGGCAAACGTGACCTTGGGCCTTCCTTTTGTCCGCGCCTCTGTAGACCACGGGACTGCATATGATATTGCGGGAAAAGGAGTCGCGCGTCACGACAGCATGAACGCGGCAATTCGGTGGGCCCTGCGGCTGATAACCGTTCCCCGTTCCCCGTTCCCCGTTTCCCGTTGAAAACCAAGAATTGGCTAAGCGCATGCCGGATGGAATCCGCTCCGTGCGCTGCTCCTCTGTTACCGCGCGGCAGTGCCGAAAATTTAATCCGCTATTTCTAACGGGGAACGGGGAACGTATTTATTCCAATAGCTGAACGAGCGTCCTGACTCCAAAGCCGGTTGCCCCTTTACAGGCGAAGGTCCAACCGTCGTACTCGAGGTCAACGCCCGCAATGTCGAGATGAACCCAGGGCGTATCTTCCACGAATTCCTCCAGGAACTTTCCGGCGGTGACTGCGCCACCCCAGCGGTCGCCGACATTCTTGATATCGGCAATTTCGCTTCTGATTGCCTTGCGGTACTCTTCGTCCAGGGGAAGCTGCCAGAGTCCTTCTCCGGTAATCCTGCAATTGCTGCGCAGCCGGTCGATCATCTTCTGGTCAGTGCCCATCATCCCTGCATTTGCATGGCCCAGTGCAATAGTGCACGCCATGGTCAAGGTTGCGATGTCGATAATGTGGGTCGCTCCGAGAGTTCGCGCGTATGCCAGAGCGTCTGCCAATATCAATCGTCCTTCCGCATCCGTGTTTACGATCTCCACCGTTTTTCCGAGATACGATTTGACCACATCTCCTGGTTTGGTGGCCCTTCCGCTGGGCAGGTTTTCGACTGCAGGGATCAAGCCGATCACAGGATGTTTGGGCCGCAGCTGCGCCAGCGCGACCATGGCCCCGAGCACGGCTGCACCCCCGGACATATCCGCCTTCATCTCCTCCATTTTGTCCGAAGGCTTGATGGATATTCCCCCGCTATCGAAGGTCACACCTTTTCCTACAAAAGCGTAAAGCGGCCCCCGCTTTTTTCCCTGGTCCTTGTGGGTCTGAAGAATGATAAGTTTGGGAGGTTCCTCGCTGCCGCGGCTGACGGCGAGCAACGTGTTCATCCCGAGCTTTTCCATTTCTTCCCGTTCCATCACCCGCGCGATCAGGCCGGTTTGTGATGCAACGGTCAGGGCTCGAGCCGCAAACTGGGAAGGAGTCAGAATGTTTGAGGGCTCGTTCGCCAGAGTGCGGGCAAAGTTCGTGGCGTCGCCGACAATCGTTCCGCGGCGGATTCCCTCCCGCACTTCTGCCTGAGCCACCTTGCGTCCGAAAAGGAGAAGAAAAGTTTCTATCTCTCTTTCTTCCTTGTTGCGCGTCTTATAAATGTCGGATTCGTAGTTGGCATACAGAGCTCCTTCCGCCGCCAGGCGAGAGGCAAGGCCGGCCGGGTGATCGCCGCGGAACAGAAATCCGATGGTCTTGACTGCACTCGGTTTTGCGCTCCGCACGGCGGCGCCGGCTACCTGCCGGAGCCTTGCCGGGTTGAACTGCGATTTCTTCCCGGCTCCCACCAACAACAGATGCCGAGCTTTCAGACCTGCAGGCTTGAAAATATTACATGTTTTGCAAAACTCCGGTTTGAACTCTCCGGAAGAAAGAACCGCGTTCACGGCCCCGCGAGTAATCCTGTTTAAAAGGTCCAATGAGGCGTCGCGTGTCTCCCCTTCAAAAACCGGATATGCCAGCAAATCACAGGCAATCTCTTTATAATCCCCAAGTCGATGCTCAATCTGCATTAAAGCCTCCGGCAAAAGGTGTTGAGTGCGTCTCCGCAGGTATTATCGTCGATGTTTCATCGCCGATTTTGCTTCTCGATCCGCCTCTTTGCGTCGCTCGGTTTCACGCTTGTCGATCAACTTCTTGCCCCGCGCCACCCCGATCTCCACTTTCACTTTTCCCCGCTTAAGATACACACGCAACGGGACGAGAGTCAGTCCCTTTTCCTGCGTTTTCCCGATCAGTTTTCGGATTTCGTTCTCGTGCAACAGAAGCTTTCTGGATCGAGTCGGATCATGGTTTTCCCTGTTCCCATGGGAATACGGGCTGATATGGCAGTTGAATAGAAATGCTTCTCCCGCCTGGATCATGGCATAGCTGTCCGTCAAATTCAGTCTGCCTTCGCGAATCGCTTTGACCTCGGTGCCAAGCAGGGATATGCCGGCTTCGAGCTTTTCCAGAATAAAGTAGTTGTGGAAAGCTTTCCGGTTTGCGGCAACCAGTTTTTCTCCCGCTTGCTTCTCAGCCATAAGATGCTCACGCGTAAGAGTAAGAATTATACATAGGAATTCAGGAGTCAGAAGTCAGAATTCATACCACGAAATACACGAAAGGCCTCTTTTGTGTATTTCGTGTGTTTCGTGGTTAAGCTTTTCTGAATTCTATTGCGATGTATTCCCGGGCGGCGGCCTGCCAGGGTCTCATTAGAGGGAATCCCTCACGCTCCAGGCGCGCATTGGCGAGAACTGAGTTTGCCGGACGCGGCGCCGGCCTCTTGAATTCTGAAGTGGTAACCGGTGTAATCGGAATGTTTCTCATCCCGGCCCATTCCAGCGCTCTGGCCGCGAGCTCAAACCACGTGCAGGATCCGCTGTTCGTCAGGTGATATGTCGACCGGCAACCGCTCCCGATCATGTTCAGCGTGTACGAGGCGAGATCCTTTGAATAGGTCGGGCTTCCTTTCTGGTCGTTCACGACGCGTAATGGTGTGCCCTTTTGAGCGGCGCTCAGAATCGTACGGATGAAGTTCACACCGGGCCCGAACAACCATGACGTGCGCAGTATCAAGTGATTTGGGCAGTGGCGGCGAACCAAATCCTCCCCCGCGAGCTTTGATTTTCCATAGACACTTTGCGGATTGGGCTCATCCTCTTCCAGGTAGGCTTCTTTCTTCCGACCGTCAAATACGTAATCAGTGCTGTAATGGACGATCGAAGCGCCGAATTCTGCGGCTGCCTTCGAGAGGTTTCCCGCGCCATCTCCATTAACCAGAAAAGCCTCCTTTGAGTGCGTCTCGCAAGCATCCACGCGCGTGAAGGCTGCGGCATTAATGATCACCTCCGGCCGGTGGACTTTCGTCACGGCAAGGCATTGTTCAGGATTGGTGATGTCGAGTTCCTTCAGATCGACTCCCACAACATCATGGCTGGAACGAAAAACCTGCACCAGATCCGTCCCCAGCATTCCGTTGCATCCTGCAATAAGGACTTTCATAGTGCTGAAAATGCCTACCGTTCGGAAAGAGTCTGCCCGCGCTGCCTGTACATGCGATCGTAGTAGGTGAGATACGATCCGGAGCGCACGTGATCGATCCACTGGGAATTGCGGCGATACCAGTCGATAGTCTCCCGGATTCCACGATCGAAGAGCATTTGCGCGTGCCAGTGCAGGTCGTTCTCCAGCTTTGAGCAATCGATCGCATATCGGCGGTCGTGTCCGGGACGGTCTTCGACATAGCGAATGAGGGATTCATCCTTGTCCAGCAATTTTAAAATCAACTGAGCCACATAAATGTTGGGGAGCTCTTGTCTTCCTCCGACGTTATAGACCTCCCCATCCTTTCCCTTATGGAGCACCACATCAATTGCAGCACAGTGATCCCGGACGTGAATCCAGTCCCGCACATTCATGCCGTCTCCATAAATCGGCAGAGGCTCGCCGGCAATGGCGTTGCTGATCAGCAGCGGAATGAGCTTCTCGGGAAATTGATAGGGGCCGTAATTGTTGGAGCATCGTGTGATGATTCCGGGAAAGCCGTGGGTGTGGCAATAGCTCCGGACCAGAAGGTCTGCCGACGCTTTGCTCGCTGCGTACGGGCTGTTTGGTTCTATGGGGCTGAGTTCCGTAAACAGGCCGGATGCTCCCAGACTGCCGTAGACTTCATCGGTGGATATTTGGATGAAGCGGCCGATTTTGTTTTTCCTGCTTAACTCGACCAGATTCAGAGTTCCAACCACATTGGTCCGAATAAACTCCTGAGAATGAAGGATGCTGCGATCTACGTGGGATTCGGCGGCAAAATTTACAACGGCGTCAACCCCCTTCCGGAGTATCCGGCCCACGGCGTCCGGATCGCATATATCCGCCTGGATGAACTGGTGGCGAGAGTCATGCTCGAGACCCGATAAATTCTCGAGATTGCCGGCATAAGTGAGCTTATCCAGATTCAACACGTGGTAGTCCGGATAGTTCTCGAGCATGAATCGGACGAAATTAGATCCGATAAAACCGGCCCCACCTGTAACCAGCAGTTTCATCATCACAGTTATTTCGGGATTTGCTTATTTGACGTCTGCTTAGCTGCCTGCTACTTCACTGCAACAGCCGGTGTTTTCTGTTCTCGTTCTGCATTCTGGCAGACGAGATTGGATGCCCGAAGAAGGGATTCAAAAGTCCCAGCATCCGTCCACCAGCCGTCCAGAATGTCATATTGCATTCTCCCCTGCTCTATATAACAGTTGTTCACGTCCGTGATCTCCAATTCCCCTCGCCCGGACGGCTTCAGAGTCTTGATAATCTCGAAAACCGTTGCATCATACATATAAATTCCCGTCACGGCGAACTTCGAGGACGGATGCACCGGCTTTTCGTCGATCCGAACAATCCGCTTGCGCCGGATTTCGGGCACGCCGAACCGCTGGGGATCCGGGACCTCCTTCAACAGTATTCTCGCTCCGGACCGCTGCTTCTGGAAGTTCTCCACATATCGGGAGATTGAACCCTCCACGATGTTGTCGCCGAGGATGACGCAAATCGGATTTTGATCGGCAAAGAATTCCGCAAGAGACAAAGCCGCGGCGATCCCCCCCTCTCCCTCCTGATAGGTGTAATTGATGTGGTTGAGTCCGAACTCTTTGCCGTTGCCGAGCAGGCGGAGGAAATCGCCGGCATTTTTTCCGCCGGTAACAATCAGGATGTCACGGATTCCTGCGTCTACCATCAGTTCGATGGGATAGTAAATCATCGGCTTGTTATAGATGGGCAGCAGGTGCTTGTTTGTCACTTTAGTCAGTGGATGCAGCCTTGTTCCCAAACCTCCCGCCAGAACAATACCTTTCATGAGTTGACCTCAAATAAATGAGATGATTTCAAAACAAGCGCCTACTATAACTCTGAGGGCCGGCTCTTAAAACAAAGAAAACAGAACGCTCCCTATTTCGCGTTTAAGCTGCGGCAATCCAAAAGCCAATGGGCAAAATCGGGGAGCGTCCCCTCTCGACTACTGTGACTTTTCGGCCGATACCTGAACCGGTTGATTGACCTTGAAATCGGCCGTAGTGGAGACCGATTTGTTGGAAATATTATCGACAACCTTTATTTCCAACTTGTATTTTCCAGGCGAGATCGCATTCAGCGGAATCTTTCCCAAAACCACGACGCGCAGGCCGTAAAAGAGCTGCTCTGAGTTGAAAGGATTACCCTTAAGCTCCTCGATTACCTTATCCCCGTTCTTGATCGTGAACGTTACATCCAGCGACGGGTTCTGCTTGGTCTGGTCGATATCCATGTTGTAAACCTGCATATAAGGAAGCAGGTTCTGACCTTGCAGGTATTCGGATCTCACATTCGGCACAACCTTCATATCTCCGATTACGTACTGCTGCAGTTGATCTGAGGTCGTACGGGTTGGAGCAATCGAATTGGCAAGAATGATGCTGCTGGACTGCAGCGCTGTTTCTTCGTATTTGGGAATATTCAGCACCCGGCTGAGGGAGCCGACATTCTTGCTGTTGGTATCCTTCAGAACCAGGTCGAGCCGGTATCGCTGGCCCGGAGGCACCGAAATGATCTTTTGATATTCCGATCGCTTATTCTTTCCCTCTTCGAAGTACTGGTCCGAGTACTCTACGTTGATCACGTCTTCCCACTCATACATGATGCGGCCAGAGAGGCTTTTTACCACTCCATATACGTTGACGGCTCCCCGGCTGAACTCGGTTTCCTTCTTAAATTCCAGATCCTTGTTGCTGAGCTCGATGGTAACCGGGACAAGGACTTTGTCGGCGGAAAGCTTCATGTAATCCGTTCTGAGGTCATACGGGAAGGAAGTGAAAGTGACGTTCGCGGTTACAATGCTTTTCAAGTCCTCAAACTTGATCTGAGGCGGACGCTGCACGCTGAAATACTGCTCCATACGCGAAAAGGGGTTATCCTTGGCGCGCGCGAACATATTTTCGGGGTTGTTAACATCGCCGTATCCTTCCGGGTTGAAATAGGGGCGATCCGTTTTCTGCGCCAGACCCATTTGTTCAGCGTACGTCAGCCCGGCGTTGGGCACATTGATCAGGGCGTCCTTTTCCTCCGGACTCATCGCAATCTTATACTCGCCGCTGTTCGATTGGTCGACAAACTCGATATCGATATCGTCTCCGACCCCATCAATGTGACGGTACCACCATTTTTCAAACGGGTACGTGGATGTCGTTCCGCCACCTTCGTTCATCGGCCGGTCATAAGTGCCGCCGGTCGGATGAGATTCCTGCTCATCCGGCTTCCCGTACATGATATAGATCCGCCCACGATCTGTTCTCCAGCCTGGTACGCCCGAAGCAAAGTGCTCATTTGCATATGCGATCCGGCGATAATGCTCTTCTTTGAAAGAGTTTCCCGAGGAGTGCGGATCGGGGTTCCTGCGCTCCCAGAATTGATCGATAAATGCGTCCCGCTCCTCGTCGTTTGACAGTTTTTTGAAAACACTTCGCTCTTCGTCCGTAATGATGTAATTAGCATCCTGCTCAAGCCACTTCTTGTAATAGGACGCCTGATCGCCCTCCTTGTTTTTCTTGGTTTTTGCTTTTTCCGATTTAGGCTTATCCGGTGTATCCGATGGGGAACTCGAAAAGGAATAGCCGGCATTAAAGCCGAGGCACAATAAAGCCAAAATCATCAATAACCTCGAATAACGCATAGCGCACCCTCCGAGCGGATCAAATCCGTGAGAAGATTATAGGTATTCCGAACCGTTGAGTCAACGAATGCGGAATTGCGGATCGAATGACCCGCGGAAGCGCACCGATCCGCAGCTGTGGCCTCCAATTTACGAAAATGGTATAAAGAGTACATGGGTATACTCTATTCAAAGAATGTCTTACCTTAAGTATAGGATCTGCAACAAAAGGAAATGGTTCAATGGGTGAAAAATCAGGAATCAGGAATCAGGAATCAGGAATCAGGAATCTCTCAAACCTGAGAGGTGAACCTCAATGAGTCCTGAAGCTCCAAGTGCAGAAAGCGGAAACGCACTGCCATTGACAGTCCTAACAGAAGATGAACGGTTGTTTCGCTCCAGCATTCGGGATTTTGCAGATGAGCAGATTCGGCCGTTGGTGTCCCGGATGGATCAAGAGGAGCGAATCGATCCTGCGCTGATTCGGCAATTCTTCGAACTGGGACTCATGGGAGTGGAAGTCAGCGAAAACTATGGTGGCTCAGGGGGGACTTTCTTTATGGCAATCCTCGCCGTAGAGGAGATCTCAAGGGTCGACGCTGCGGCAAGCATTATTGTGGATGTCCAAAACACTCTGGTGAACAATGCCATCACTCGCTGGGGGACTGAGGAGGTGAAACGGAGATACCTCCCGCGTCTTTGCGCAGAAAGCGTCGGCGCCTATGCGCTCTCCGAGGCCGGGTCCGGGAGCGACGCTTTCGGAATGGCTACCCGGGCCGTAAAGCGCGGCGGCGGATTTGTTCTGAACGGCCGCAAGCTTTGGATCACCAATGCGGCTGAAGCCGAAATATTCATCGTTTTCGCAAATATCGATCCATCGGAAGGCTACCGGGGAATAACAGCATTAATCCTTGAGAAAAACACCCCCGGGTTTGCCGTGGGCAAGAGAGAGGACAAGCTCGGAATCCGGGCCAGCTCCACTTGTGAATTGATTCTGGATGACTGCTATGTCCCCGACAATCAGATCCTTGGCGATCCCGGAAAGGGATACAAGGTTGCGCTGGAAACCCTGAATGAAGGGCGCATCGGGATCGGCGCTCAGATGATAGGAGTCGCTGAGGGAGCTCTCGAGTGTGCAATCCGGTATTCGCACGAACGAAAGCAATTTGGAAAGACCCTCTCCGGCTTCCAAGCAGTTCAGTTTCAAATCGCCCAGATGGCAACCGAACTTGAAGCGGCGCGGCTGATGGTCTACAACGCCGCAAGACTGAAAATGACGGGAAAAAGCTATCTCAAAGAAGCCGCGATGGCGAAGTATATTTCCTCGGTAATGGCTGAGCGCATCACCAGTCAATCCCTCGAGTTGTTTGGAGGATATGGCTATACCCGTGAATATCCTGTGGAAAAATATTACAGAGATGCGAAGATTGGAAAGATATACGAAGGCACTTCCAACATGCAGCTTCAAACAATTGCCAAGCAGATTCTGGGATCCTCTTGAACTTCAAAGACACAAAGGCTCAAAAGAGCAAATTCGAGCCGTGGAGCCTTCAAGGCTAGAAAAGTTTTGCAAAAAAGCTGCGGCAATGCCAGTATGTGCGACTGCAAATTGTTACAAAGCGAATTGTTGAGAAAAACCTATGACCGATACCCCCCCAAAAATGATTATTGTTTCCGGCATTCAACCCTCCGGAGACCTCCATCTCGGCAACTACTTCGGCGCTGTCCAGCAATTCATTCAATTCATTGAAGATGGGCATGAGTGCTATTACTTTTTGGCCAACTATCATGCGCTGACCACCATCCGTGACCGGCAGCAGCTGATGGACCTGACGCGGAATGCGGCCGTCAGCTATCTGGCTCTGGGGTTGGATCCACAACGCTGTGCCATCTATTTGCAAAGCGACCTGTCCGAAGTCTGCGAACTGCAGTGGTTGCTGACAACCGTGACACCGATGGGACTGCTGGAACGCTGCCATGCATATAAGGAGAAAGTTCAGCAGGGTATAACGGCCGATCATGGCCTTTTCGCATACCCCGTATTGATGGCTGCCGATATCTTGATCGTTCGCGCCAACCGGGTTCCCGTGGGACAGGATCAAAAGCAGCATGTGGAGGTGACCCGCGATATCGCTCAGTACTTCAACAATGCTTACGGGGAAATGCTGACAATTCCCGAACCATATATTCAGGAGAGCGTGGCAACTGTTCCCGGCCGGGATGGACGAAAAATGTCCAAATCTTACAACAATACGATCGGGCTGTTTGCGAAAGAAGAGGAACTGCGCCAGCAGATATTCTCGATTGTAACCGACTCGGCTTCGGTTGCGGAACCGAAAGACCCGGATCGCAGCGTGCTTTACGCAATCCTCAAGCTTTTTTGCGATTCCGAAACCCAGGCCTATTGGGCCGATCGCTTCCTCAGCGGAGGATTGAGTTACCGCGAGGTGAAACAGGCCATATTCGACAAGTTTATGGAAAAGTTCGGACCTGCCCGCGCCCGCCGCGAAGAGCTCTTGAAGCAGCCGGAGTTCGTGGACCAGATACTGAAACGTGGTGTGGAACAGGCGCGCAGCATAGCCTTGCCCCTGGTGCGTCAAGTTCGAGATGCAGTAGGAATACCGAATGCTAAATTACGAATGACGAATGACGAATGACGAATTGAAACATCAGGCAGGAGTTATTCCTCACCTTTGGCTTCAGCCCTTCAATTCGTAATTCGTCATTTGTAATTCGTAATTACATTACAGGCTTCCTCGATCTCAGGTATTGTCTTTGGGATTCCGGGCCCGAGAACATGGCTCCCGGCAGGCGTGACCAGGACGTTGTCCTCAATTCGAATCCCGCCAAATCCTGCAAAGGCGCTTACTTTTTCGTAATTGATGAATTCCTTATGCAGGCGCTCGTTTTGCCAGCGCTCAATTAGCGCCGGAATGAAATAGACGCCCGGCTCCACCGTCAACACAAAACCGGCTTCAAGCGGTCGGCTCAGACGCAGAAAATTCAGACCAAACTGCCCGCTTCGCTTTTCCCTTTTGACGTATCCGACGATATCCCCCAGATCCTCCATATCATGGACGTCCAATCCAAGCATGTGGCCGATCCCGTGCGGGAAAAAAAGCGCATGCGCGCCCGCATCAACAGCGTCCGATGGGTTGCCCTGCATAAGGCCGATGGTGCGCATCCCTTCCGCCAAAATCCTGCAGGCGCCCAGATGAACTTCGCGGTAGGAAATTCCCGGCTTGACCATGCCGATGGTCGCTAGCTGCATGTGCAAGACAATTTGATACACTTCCGCCTGTTGGGCCGTAAAACGTCCGCTAACCGGAAACGTCCTGGTAATATCGGACGCGTAATACCTGGGGGATTCGGCGCCTGAGTCGTTCAAAACGAGCTGCCCTTCGGCCAGAACACCGTTATAGGAATGGTTGTGCAGCACTTCCCCCCGAACCGTAACGATTGGGCTATATGCCTGTTCGCGGTCGCTGGACAACGCGATGCCCTGGATAAGCCCTGCGAGTTCGCTTTCACGTTTTCCCGGTTTTGCCGCCGCCATGCATGCCCGGTGCATGCGATCCGTAATAACAAGCGCATCTTCAATCTCAGCGATCTCGACATCCGATTTGACGCTTCTCTGTTTCGCGACCTGTTCCATCAGGATTTGCGATACGTTGGCCATGACTTCGCCGGTCTCCATATTCAGTAACTCGGCGAGTCTTAGCAGCGAGGAGTGTTGATAGGGGGGCAAATAATTAATCTTCATCCCCTGGCTACGTGCCTTTGCGAGATACCCCTCCAGACGATCCATATCTTCCACCGTATCCAGCCCGGCTTCACGCGCCAGTTCGATTCGTGACGGCTCCGGTCCGTTCCAGACAATGTCATCGATGCTCGTAGGCCGTGAAAACAGCACATCGTAATCGGATTCGGGAAAGGACAGCATTGCCACGTCCGGTTTCGAAAGCCCTGTGTAATACAGGAAATGGGAGTTTTGCCGGAATCGATATGTGTTGTCGGCATAATTGCGGGGTTGCAGCACGTGTCCCACCCAGAGAATAATCCCGCCGCCCGCTTCTGCACGAATTCTGTTGCGCCTTTGCCTGTATATGTCAGGCCAGTCCGTCTCGAACGAAGTTGTGCTCACGATGATCTCCTTACTCAGGAAGTTCAGGAATTATTATAGCGAAAAAACCGTATACGCGTTCACGGGTTTATGCGTTAAAGGGCAAACGCGTGAACGCGTAAACGCTCCATCGGTGTGCTCGATAGTAAAACGGTGACTGTCGCCGTTTTACCCGTTGACACTTAACCGGGTGTCCAATTATCGTTTACCACTTTGCGGTATCGGCCCGCCTTCAGGAAGCGGGACCCGAGTGGAATCTGGAAGGAACAGTATGAAATACGACAGGGGGGGAATTCAGCGCGGTTACACCAACAGGATCCTCTGCATCGATCTGACAACCGGCGCGATGACTGCCCCGGAACTGGACCCGCAGGTGCGAGATTACTTCCTCGGCGGGCGCAGTCTGGGACTCTACCTGTTGCATAAAGCGATTACTCCTGGAACGTTGCCCGGAGATCCGGAGAATCCGCTGATCATTGCGAACGGACCGCTTGGGGGAATCCCGCAATTCCCTGGCACTGCAAAAGCGATGGCTGTGTCGCTCTCCCCTCTCACGGGCATTCCGGGCGTTTCCAATTTCGGTGGACACTTTGGGGCCTACCTCAAATATGCCGGGTTCGATGCTCTCCAGGTGACCGGAATCGCCGATCGCGACGTCAGCATCGTCATCAATGGCTACAATAGAGAGGTAACGATTGAGGATACTCCTTCGGACGAGGAGGCTTTTGATCTGGAGCGCCACATTGCCGAACGCCTGACGTCCCAGGGGTATGACAAACGGCATATCGCCTTTTTATCCACTGGAATTGGAGCGGCAAACACAGATTACGGCTGCATTAATAGCCACTATTTTGATGTCACGAAACCGGTTGACGGGCATAGAGGCCTCTTTCGCGTCAAACAGGCCGGACGCACAGGGATCGGCACCGTCATGAACAGGAAGAGGATCCAGTCCGTTATCGTCATGACCGATAATCCTCGTGGGGAGAATCCTTATGGCGCGGCTGATTGGGAAAGAGTGAAACTGGCTGGAGCGAAACTGCACAAGGTCGTGAAGGATGTCGACCCGCAGTCGCTGAAAATGCATCGCAAGGGGAGCGCAGGCTTGATCAGCTTCATGAGCAAGATCGAGTACCAGTCGCTGCCGGTCCGCAATTTCCAGGGCGGATCGGATCCGAGGGCGGCGCAGATTTGCGGCAAGTACTATGCAGAACATCTCTTCGAGCATCGGGGAATGGACGGATGTTTCCCGGGTTGCAACCTCCAGTGTACGAAAGGGGGGTGGGTGACGCTTGTGAGCGGCACGCATGCAGGCCGCCGGGTTTGGGTGGATGGGCCGGAGTACGAAACAGCCGCCGGTTTCGGTTCCAATCTGGGAATATGGAACGCCGAATTCATCATGGAGGCAAACTGGCACTGTGACAATTATGGGATTGACACGATCACCACTGCCGGAGGCATGGCGTTCCTGATGGAATGTTTCCAGCGTGGATACCTGATGCAAAAGAATGGCGAAGGGCTTGTCCTCTCGTGGGGAGACGAATCAAGCGCATTGGAGTTTATCCACCGCCTTGCTCACGGAGCGGCCGACATGGCGCGCGCAGCGGGAAAAGGAATCAAATTTCTGGTGGAATGGGTGGCACAAAAACACGCATCCAGAACAGGAGAAGACATCCGGCCCGAGCTTGAAAAATTTGCCATGCACGCCAAGGGACTGCCGTTCACATTCTACCGGACCCATCGCTCGCTCTCGATGCAAGGTTCCTATGCCGCGGCCAGCGATATCGGCGCACATCACGCGGCGGCATGGCTCATCAAAGCCGACCTGCTGGGAGCTTTCCCGAGTTTTGAAGACAAGGCCCGTGCCCTCATCAACTATCCCCGGGTGCGGCTCGGAAACGACAATATGGGAGTCTGCAAACTCCCTTGGGTAGACGTGTTTAATCCGGAATCTGCCAACCGCACCGGCGCCGATATATACATCAATCCGGCCTCTCAGGAAATCTACGCGGAATTCTACAATGGAGTGCTGGGCACAAACCTGAGCTGGGAGGATATTTTCGCCCAAACCGACCGGGATATTAATCTTCAGAGAATCCTCAACGTACTCCATTACGGGTGGGAAACAGGACGGCACGACTGGATTCCAGACCGGGCAATCGGTCCGACGGATGACTTCCTCTACCAAGCTGAAGCGGAGTACAACGACAAAGACCTGGCTGCGCGAATCGGCGGGCCCATCGATGAAATGACCACCGGCTCCAAGCGAGAACTGCTGATGAAATTGCGCAAAAAGGAACTGCGCCGTCTGATTGACGTCTATTATCAGGAGCGTGGCTGGAATAGTCGCGGCATTCCCCTGCCGGAGACGCTGAAGGAACTGGGATTATGGAATTTCCTGAATGACGAGACTCGTTCCATTATCGAACAACTGACTTCTAAAAAATGCCACGCTCTCCCCATGCATTGCACAAATTAGAGCTGGAAAAATCCGTGGAATCCGTGGCGTTTTGCGATTTATTTTTGACTCAGCTTGGAATCCAGAATTACCAGATAGGCGGCGATCAACTTGTAGCTGTCGGCTGATCGCTTCTTTATTTCTTTTTCTTAAAAAGATTGCGCAAGGTATCGCCCAGGGCTTTGCCAGTATCGGATTGACTGCCCTGGTTGCCCTGCCCGAGCGCAGAGCCCAGGAGACCGCCAGCCGCTTTTTTCATATCAGGGACAAACTTTGGCTCTGAGGCGGTACCGCGAACAAAGAAAGGAACATTCAGCGTGCCTCCCTTCACTAGACGCCCCAATCCCGCACCCAGCGCTCCGGAGGGTTTCAGCATCGCTTGCATGGTGAAATCCAGCGATTGATCGGCGGCAATCCTGCCGTTGCCGCTCAGCTCTCCCAAAGCCGGAGCGACCAGAACTAAATTACTTACCTGAATCCCATCCGGCGCGAG
>JBEKKY010000002.1:0-38591 GCA_050010475.1 Acidobacteriota bacterium
TATCTGACCCGCGCCGTGGCGCCGGGAATGATTCAGCGCAAACGGGGGCGAATTATAAATTTCAGCATGGTAAACGCCGACCAGCATGTCGGCCAGCCTTACATCACGGCGCATTACATTGCTAAGATCGGAGTCATCGTTCTGACCCGCTCTCTGGCCAAAATCCTTGCCCCGCATGGTATCACGGCCAATTCAATTTCTCCGGGATTCATAGAAACGGGAAGCATGCCTCAAGAAGAGCTCTCGCGCTCATTCCAGAGCATCCCCGCTGGATATATGGGCACGCCGGACGACGCGGCAGACGCCGTGCTTTATTTGCTTTCGGATGAGGCGCGATACGTCAATGGGACAAATATTCATCTAAGCGGCGCCTGGGGAGTGTGAACTACAGTAGTCAGTAGTCAGTTAGCCAGTTCGTTGCCTCTCACTGACTACTGACTACTGACTACTGACTACTGTCCCGATCCTGTTCCAGCGGATTCCATCCGTCCCTGAAGAATAATAGACCTGCCGCACTTTCGCGATTACATCGCTCAGCGGAACGAAGCCGAACGCCCGGCTGTCATAGCTGTGCGCCCGGTTGTCTCCAAGAACGTAAACGAAACCATGGGGCACTTCTTTCCTGGTTCCGTCCGCACCGGTGATTGTCTCGCCGGGGAGAGCTTCAATCCTCTTGACGTATTTCTTGCTCCGATCGTCCGGATACACAAGGATCACAACATCCCCCTTTTGTGGCGCGATGCGGCGATAGGCCGTGTTGTCTGCCAGTACCCGGTCTCCTAAACGAATCGCAGGTTCCATGCTTCCGCCTGCAATCTTGTATGCCTCGGCAACATTATCTTTGACATATCCGAATACGGCGCCGGAGACCAGAACCCAGCCGAGGAGCCAGACTGCGACGTAGAAATACCAGCGATTGTAGGATGCAGGCTGATAAGAGGTCGTTGCCGCCTTCCGATAGGAATCGATCACGGCAGCGGCATACAAAATGATAACGGCCAGAATTGTACAAAGAGCGCCGAAGATCAGCACTTTATCGGGCAACAGCATCGTCCATCGAAATCCGAGAATGTACAGCACCTGGAGAATAACAAAATAGCTTATTCCCTTAATCAGCTCACCGTTATATATCTGGCCAAGGCCGGGCATCGCCAATCCCATGAGAGCTGCCAACCATTTGTTCCTTCGATCCTGCTGATGCATTTCCGTTCTCCTTTTTTGCAATAAATACGCAAGGATGGAAAATGGGTTCCCGGATAGGTTTCTATTGGCATAGAGCCGGAGAGAGTAGGATCAGCGCCATTCTGATGAGATTGAATATTCCAAGCAGTATCCCGCCCGCGGACAGAATCGAAAATGTCGGATTTGAGAGAACAAAGGTGCCCGCACGTCTGCTCTGATTATTGATGCCCATTTCGTACGTGCGTACATCGTTCATGACGCGGGTTACGAAGCTGTCGGATGGCCTAAAATTGCTCATAGTTATTCCCTCCCAGATGCGTCTGCAACAAAAAGCGCAATCTCTCCCGGGCGCGGGACAGTCTCGATTTGACCGTGCCGGGAGAGATTTGATCGCTTACTGCGATCTCTTCCGGCGAGTCGCCCTGCAGGCTTTGCAGAATCGTGCGCTTGTAAGGCTCCGGGAGTTGTTCGAGCGCAGCACGCAGGACTAGAAGGCGTTCCTCTTCGCTCGCCGCCTGCTCGGGTGTTTTTCCCGACGCCTTCAGAGCGGCAGCCTCTTCAATCGGAATCATTGACCGGCTCTTCTTTCTCAATTCGCTGATACAACGATTGCGGGCGGTTATGAACAGCCATGCAGAGAATGGAACTCCACGCTGAATATTGAAATTTTTTATGGATTTGTAAACGTTTAGAAAGACCTCCTGGCCGATGTCTTCCACTATCTGTTCATTGCCCATGAGGCGATAAATAAAATTCAGAAGATGCTTGTGGTATTTCTGCACAAGGAAGGAGAAGGACTCGCTATTGCCGGCCTGAACCCTCTTTACGGCTTCGATATCGTCCAAGAATTTCCCTCCGGCGGGCATAATCTACCTGACTCGAAGGATCAATACGCAGAAGTATGAAAACGGTTCCTACAACAGGGAGATCAGATCGGAAAATAGAGCGAAGGCCGTCTGATCCACGGAAGGATTATTCTCCGCGATCACCAGCTCGCGCATGGTATCCGTGTTCAGGATCAGAATATTGCCCAACCCTCTGATCGTGGCGAGCGGATCGGATATTTCGAGTTCCTGCAGTTCGACTTTCCCGATGACTCTTCCCCCTTGCCGGTATGCTCTCGCGACCAGCCGGAGCCTGCGGTCGCGGCGCACCGCTGCCCGCACGATTCTTCCGGTCTCCTCCGAGATGCTGCTCCGCTCGATATCCTTCGGTTTGACACGGCTGCCCATCATCGCCTGTATCAGCACCGAGAGTTTGGCTGCCGCATCCCATCCATCAAGATCCAGGCTGGGGTCCGCCTCGGCGAGCCCGGCATTCCTGGCGTAATCCAGGGCGGAATCGAACGAGGTTCCTTGTTCCATTTGGGTGAGGATGTAGTTTGTCGTGCTGTTGAGAATGCCTCTGAGCGAACGGATGCGTGTCGCGGGCAACGTCTGTCGAACGAGGTTGAAAACCGGCGCTCCGTCCATGACGGTTCCTTCGTACAGGAAGCGGACGCCACGAAGCCGGGCGAGTCCCGTCAACTGGCGGAAATGGGTGGCAACCGGCCCTTTGTTCGTCGTAATGACGTGAAGACCTGCCCCCAGTGCCTCCCGGATGTATGTGGCGGCCGGCTCTCCACTGAGGTCCAATACGCTCATTTCAAAAAGGACATCGGCGCCGCATTGACGGATGAAGTCCGTGGTTGAATCACAGGTGGGACCGTTATTGAAGTGGTCCAGGTTTGAATGCCGTTTCCAAGATCCCAGGATTTTTTTGATCGGAAGCCCATTGTGATCAATGGAAGTTCCGTGATTTCTGGTCGCGATTCCGGTGATCTTCCATTCGAGCCCGAACTCTCTGAGAAGCCATTTCCGGCGATCGATCAATAAACGCGCAAAAGCGCGCCCAACGTGCCCGAATCCGATAAATGCGAAATTGATTTGTCGTGGTTCCTGTTCCATCGGCTTCACCTTTGATTCAAATGACTGATATTACACCTGATACCCAAAATCGAAGGCACGAAAATTGAAACTGGGGACGCCTTCCCAGTTTTGTTTGGCCTTGATTTTCACCAAATCTTCACCTATTTTAATCCCATGATCCTGGTAGGCACATGCGGCTTCCAATATCGCGACTGGGTTCCGGTTTTCTACCCTAGAAATCTGGCCCCAGACTCTTGGCTGAAGTACTACGGCCGGAATTTCGGGTGCTGCGAGATTGGTTTCACGTACTTCCGGATTCCTGAAGTATCTGCGATTCAGCAAATTGCGGACGGGACTCGAGGGGCTCTTCAATTCGTCTTTCGCGTCCCTGCCCGGCTCTTGCAGGAACATGCCGGCAATAAGGAACTGGCCGAAAGGTTTGCGGCAGCGTTGTGGCCTTTGAAGGAAGCCGGACAACTATCGGGAGTCCTCGCGCAGTTTCCTCCCGGGTTCGATTTCATTCGAGACAACTTCGAACGGCTCTGCCGCCTTCGGGATTCTCTCGAAAGCATTCCGTTGATCGCCGAGTTCGGCTGTGCTGCCTGGAATTCCTGTAAAGCAGCAAAACATCTGGCTTCGGTTCATATCGCCCTTGCTTGCATCGACAATGGAACGAGCCTGAACGAGAAGCCCTTTTTTTGCGTGACGGCCGAGACGGCGTACGTCCGCTTCCAGGGGCGAAATCAATCCAGGTGGCTGAAAGGGGACGGCTCCGCGCAGCACGACTACCTGTACAGCCGCGCGGAGCTTGTTGCTGCGGTTCCTGAAATCCGACGCCTGGAAAAGGAGAGTGAGCGGGTAATGGTCTTTATGAACAATCCCTGGCGAGGCCAGGCGGTTGTGAATGCACGCATGCTGATGGAAGAACTGAAGAGAATGACGAATGACGAATGACGAATTACGAATTAGGGTCAGGCTTGGCTGTTGTTTCAATTCGTCATTCGTCATTCGTCATTCGTAATTTCACGAATATGGAACGAGAAATTATCTATATGAATGTGACTGCATTTCCGGTGGCGGTGGAACGAGTAATCCATCCAGAGTTGCGCGGCAAACCGGTGGTTGTCGCTCCGCTTGGAGCGTCTCGTTCAATAGTGACGGCATTATCGGCAGAAGCCTGGAGTGCAGGGATCCGTAAGGGAATGGTTCTGTCGAAGGCAATACGCTACTGCAGAAATCTGATTATTCTGCCGCCGAACGAGCCGCTTTACCTGCGGGCATCTCGAGCGATCTTCCGGGTCCTGGAAAACTTTTCACCCGTGCTTGAGCCGTCAGGCCATGGCCATGCGTATCTGGACATTACGGGCAGCGGAAGACTCTTCGGCCCGCCGCGGGACACGGCTTGGAAAGCTCAGGACGAGATACGGCGTCAGCTTCATCTGGACAGTTCGCTCGGAATTGCTTCCAACAAAATGGTGAGCCGGATTGCGTCGGAAATGATCCAGCAGCCGTCCGGCCTGCAGGATGTTCCTCACGGGAACGAATCCTCTTTCCTGGCGCCGCTGCCGGTTCGTCTGCTCCCGGGCATCGGACCTCAAACCGAAGGTCAGCTCAAAGATCTCAACATTTGCATGATCCGCGACATTGCGGCAATGAAATTGCGGCATCTCGCCCTGGCTTTCGGACGCTTCGGGTATGTGCTGCATCAGCGGGCGCTGGGAATCGACAGCACGCCGGTGAATCCGATGCGCGCCATCCCTGCTTTGGAACTGGAAACGGTACTGCCGGAAGACAGTAACGACTATGAAGTATTGAAGCGGACACTGCGCGAACTCTGCGAAGAGGCCGGGGAACAACTCCGGGGAAGAAGGCAGCGTGCCGGCCGGGTAGAGCTGCGTATCGGGTATTCCGATTACCGGGAAGAAGAACACAAATTCAAAATTGTTCCGCCCGTGCAGTCTTCGGCGATTCTATCTGCGCGCGCCCTGTCGGCTTTGAACGTGATTCTGAAGCGCCGCACGCGCGTGCGCAGTGTGCACCTGCGGTTGACGGATCTTTCGGTCGGGTTGGTTCAGCTGGATCTGTTCGGGGATCCGAAGCCCGAACGTCAGTCGAAGCTGGAAACAGCGCTGGACTCCTTGCGCAAACGTTACGGGAAAGCAGTCGTCAGTCATCAGTCGCCAGTCGTCAGTAAAACGGCTGAAGCAGTTTGCCATCACTGACGACTGACGACTGACAACTGACGACTATGTTCACTCATCTGCACGTTCACTCAAACTTCTCGTTCTGCCGCGGCGCGAGCCGAATTGAGGATCTCGTTGATGCGGCTCTGGCCCGCGGCATGTCTTCAATGGCGTTAACCGACATCAACGGGGTCTACGGCCTGGTCTGGTTTCGCCAGTATGCCGCGGAGCGCGGCTTGCGTCCGATCGCAGGCGCCGAATTGCGAACAGAAACCGAACGCGCGGTTCTTCTGGCGCACAACCGCGACGGATATGAAACCCTCTGCCGCATTATTTCCCGGCGCCATTTCGAACCCGCTTTCAGTTTGAGCGGAAGTCTCATGGAGCAGAGAGAAAACCTGATCGTGATCAGCGATCGGCTCCCGCTTTTGCAGACGCTTGCCAAACAGAATGGGACCGGCCAGATCTATGTGGAGCTGAACGATCCCGTAGCGGAGTCTCCGCTTTTGAGTTTCTCCCGGGCCTGCGGAATTCCGGCGGTCGCAACCAACGACGTCTATTTCGTGGATCCATCGGATTTCCCGCTGCACCGGCTGCTGCGTGCGATCGACCTGAACGCGTGCCTGTCGCGGCTCCCTCCGGGGGAAGTGGTGAGCGAGGATCGCTGGCTTAAGCCGGAGGAGGCGATGGCACGCCGGTATCCCCACGTCACGAAGGCGTTGGAGAACACGCAACGAATTGCGGCCGATTGTTCTGCGGATCTGGATGCGGGCGTCGTGTTTCCGTCCTTTGACGTTCCCGATGGATCGGATCCCTTTGAATATCTGAAAGAGGAGTGTTATCGCGGGGCCGAGCGCAGGTACGGCGAACTTTCGGACTCCGTGCTGAAACGGCTGGAACACGAACTGGCGATTATCAAGGACAAAGGATTCGCAACCTATTTTCTGATCGTAAGGGATATCGTGCGCCAGTCTGCGCGGACCTGCGGCCGCGGGTCCGCCGCCGCGAGCCTCGTCGCATACTGCCTCGGGATCACCCACGTGGAGCCTGTCACGCACAATCTGTTTTTCGAACGCTTCCTGAACGAAGGACGCACGGATCCGCCCGACATCGATATTGATTTTCCCTGGGATGAGCGTGACGGCGTTTTCGACTACGTTTTCCGGAAATACGGCGCTTCCAGGGCTGCGATGATTTCGAATCACGTGGGATTTCGGCCGCGGGCTGCCGTCAGGGAGATCGCGAAAGTGTATGGAATTCCCGAGCAGGAAATCAAATCCGTCACACAACGGATGGGCTATTACTGGTCGCTTCGCCATCTGGACGACAGAATTAAGGATGATCCCGTGTACAAGGACATGGAATTGAAAGATCCGTGGCCTGAGATTTTCCGGCTTGCAACCAGACTGAAAGGGTATCCGCGCTATATGTCGGTCCATTGCGGCGGAATCGTGATCGCTCCCGACCGGATCGATCGGTATGTTCCGGTCGAGCCTGCGCCCAAGGGCGTGCCGATCATCCAGTGGGAGAAAGACCAGGCGGAAGATGCCGGTTTGATCAAGATCGACCTCCTCGGAAACAGGTCTTTGTCGGTGATCCGGGACGCCCTGTCCGCGGTCAAGGAAAACTACGGAATAGAAATCGATTATGCGCAATGGGACCCTACGACGGATCCAAAGACGCAGGAGATCTTTCGCAAAGGGGAGACCGTGGGCGTATTCTATACGGAATCTCCCTCGATGCGGCAATTACAGCAGAAGTGCCGCATGGGAGATTTCGATCACCTGGTTATTCACAGCTCGATCATCCGTCCTGCCGCCAACAAATATATTCGCGAATATGTACGCCGCCTGAGAGGCGGCCGATACCAGTCGCTGCATCCGATGTTGGACGAGGTGTTGAGCGAGACATACGGAATCATGGTGTACCAGGAAGACATCTCCAGGATCGCGATGGCGATGGCCGGATTCGACGCGCCGGATGCGGACCTGCTGCGGAAAGTCCTTTCGAAAAAGCGCGCCGCGAAGAAACTCGAGGAGTACAGGGTGAAGTTCTACGCCGGGGCTGCGGACCGTGGCGTTTTGCGGAAAACGGTCGACGCGGTCTGGGACATGATCATGAGTTTTGCCGGATATTCGTTTTGCAAGCCCCACTCTGCTTCCTATGCTCTGTTGTCTTATAAATCGGGCTATCTGCGCGCGCACTACCCGGCCGAGTTTATCGCGGCGGTGCTGTCCAATCAGGGGGGCTACTATTCTCCCTTCGCATATGTCTCGGAGGCCCGCCGAATGGGGCTGCAGGTGCTTCTGCCGGATATTAACGAGAGCCGCAAAGCATACTGGGGTAACGATCGGGCTGTCCGGGTGGGACTCATGCAGCTGAAGGGCCTACACGAAAGTGCGCTCGAAACCATCCTCGAACGGCGCAAAAAGGGACCGTTTGTTTCACTCGATGATTTCCTGTGCCGTGTAGATATCGATGTGGCGGACACAAAGATCCTGATCAAGTCCGGAGCCTTCGACAGCATCGCGCGGGGCGCAACGCGGCCGGAAATGATCTGGCAAGCGTTGGCTTGGAGTGAGAACCGCGCATCCCGGCGGCCGGTTGCGCGCTCCCTTTTTCAAGACATGCCGCAGGTCGCTCCTCCGCCGGTACCCCAGTACAGTGCACGAACGGTGCTGGAGCACGAATTGGAGACTCTGGATTTTCTGATCAGCCGGCATCCGCTGTCGCTCTATGCCGATCAGCTGTCAAAACTGAAATATGTCAAAGGTGCGGATCTTCCTAAGCACGTGGGAAGAAGAATAACCACGGTGGGCTGGTGGGTGACGGGGAAGCTCGTCACGACCAAGGATGACGAGCCGATGGAATTCATCAGTTTCGAAGACGCCAGCGCTCTTTACGAAACAGTCTTCTTTCCCCAGGCCTACGCGCGCTTCTGCCACATCCTGAACCGTTCGCGTCCGTATGTATTAACCGGAGTTGTGGAAGAAGAGTTCGGCGTCTGCACTCTTACGGTAAATTCCGTCTGCCTGCTGTAGTGTAGGACTCAACTCGTACACCGATATCGTGAATGCGTATTGGGAATTTGGAACAGATATATGGCCAATCCGAACAAGCCCTCATTGGAACCGCAGACGTGAGATTCATATTCGATGAGGCTGAGGCGACACGGTATTCATTGGAGGGGGGCGGGTTTTAATCCGTGATAATCCGTGAAATCCGTGGCGTCTTTATGATAAATGTGAACCACACTCACAGGAGGAGATAATGAACGGCTCACTATTGGTTCGGTTTCTTTTCTCAGCGGCGCTGCTATGTGTCACGACTACCCTTGCATCCTATGCACAAAACAGCTTTCAGACAGATGTGATCAAGACATCCGGCGGCGATTTAAATATCACCTTCATCGGTCACGGCACTCTCATGTTCGAGTATTCGGGAAAGGTGATCGATGTGGATCCAGTCTCGATGTACGCGGATTTCTCCAAACTTCCCAAGGCAGATCTGATCCTGGTCACACATGAGCATGCCGATCATCTGGACCCGAAAGCCATTGAAGCCGTCAAAACGCCCAAAACCACCATCATCATCAATCCAGGCTTTGCAAAAACCCTTAATCCAGACTCTGCAAAAACCCTTGCCTATGCGACCGTGATGAGAAATGGGGAAACCAAGACTGTTACCGGCATCACGATCGAGGCTGTGCCTGCCTATAACCCGGAGAAGCCGCAATTCCATCCGAGAGGCAACGGAAATGGATACGTACTTACTTTCGGGGGCAAGCGGGTCTTTGTGGCCGGCGATACCGAAAACGTTCCGGAGATCAAAGCCCTGAGAAATATCGATGTGGCATTTCTGCCTATGAATCTGCCTTTTACGATGACGCCCGAGCAGGTGGCCGATGTCGCGAAATCCATGCGGCCGAAAATACTGTACCCATACCACTACGGCAACACGGATCCCCAACTGCTTGTGAACCTCTTGAGGGACGAGGAGGGAATCGAAGTCCGCGTCCGGAATATGAGATAGCGAGCCTCAGCCACAGATTTCCCGGCGCGGCCGGGGACGCAACCAAACAGAAGCGTAGAACCTCTATTGAACATGTGGGGACGGCTCTCCAGAGCCGTCCCGCCCGAGCGATCCTAAGACTGGAAATCCGGACGGGTCTGGGGACCCGTCCGCACATGTTTTTCAATTTTAAGACAACCTCTCGAGAGAGACGTGCTCGAATAAAAGCTTGCTGAAAAAGCAAGAAAATGCGCGTTTGTTATCACGGAAACGGCCAATCTGTGAAATCTGCAGGTAAAATGGTGACAGTCACCGTTTAGCCTGTGCTAATCTTGTCCTATTACTTCTTCGGACGGAGAGAATATGCGAAACCCCCTACTGTTCCTTCTTTGTCTAGCGTTTCTTTTTTCAATCTCATGTTCGCAGGAGACCAGCATGAATACATCCAGAAAAGAAGGTGGCCGGCCTGACGATTCGATTCCTGCGCCAACATGGATGAAGGGAGCCTCGGCGAAAGTCGAGAACGAACTTGTCAAGCAGTATGGCGAAGTGCAGCGCGCCCGCGTGCAGCGCGGATTAAAACAGGTATCTGACTTCTGGCGTGCATCGGACGGTGACCCGGTTCTCTTCGAAGAATTTGTTCACACGAATTTTGCCGGGAATCAAGAATCCTTGGATACGATGTTTGCCCGCTTTGAGAATCTGCTGGAACAGTATTTCGGACATATGAGCGAGATCGACCGTGAGTTCCGTCAGCAGACAGACCTCGATTTGGGCCCCGTGCAGCCTTACGACGAGATTTTCGCAGGCTATGATCCTTTTGCGCACCTGACGGACGATTTCTTCAACAACAAACTGGCATTTGTGGTGCTGCTGAATTTTCCTTTGACGACGCTGAATGAACGGCTGGCCGAGGGTGATAAATGGACGCGCCGGCAATGGGCGGAAACCCGCCTTGCCGAATATTTTTCAAAGCGCATCCCTGCCGACGTCAATCTGGCAATCTCGAAGGCAACCGCGGAGGCAAGCCAGTATGTCTCCGAATACAATATCTGGATGCACCATCTGATCGACGATCAGAGGCGCCGCCTTTTCCCCGCCCGAATGCGTCTGCTCTCTCATTGGAATCTGCGGGATGAGATCAAAGCCGATTACCAGGATTCGCAGAACGGACTGGCGAAGCAGCGCTTAATCGAAAAGGTGATGGAGCATATCGTCGACCAGACGATCCCTGAATCGGTCATCAATAATCCTCAGCTGGATTGGAATCCATTTTCGAATGATGTGAAATCCGCCGCCGAAAAAGACTCAGATTTCGCGCCGGGCGGCAAGAAGGCGGTCAATGCACCGGAACCGAACACCCGCTATCTGAGACTGCTCGAAGTCTTCCGGGCATCCAAGCTTGCCGATCCGTATTCCCCGACTGCGCCCACTCTGATTTCACGCCGTTTCAACGAAGACCGGCAGATACCGGAAGAGCGCGTGCAGAAAATGTTCGAGCAGGTGCTCTCTTCTCCAATTGTGCCCCGCGTTGCTGCGCTGATTCAGCAACGGCTGGGCCGTCCGCTCGAGCCGTTCGACATCTGGTACAACGGTTTCCGGCCCAAGATGCAGTACTCCGAGGCGGAACTTGACGCGAAGGTATCCCAAAAGTATCCCAACCCGAAAGCTTACGAGAAGGACATTCCTGCATTGTTGGAAAAGCTTGGGTTCGCTCCGGAGCGGGCAAGATTCGTTGCCGAAAACATCGTGGTCGACCCGGCGCGCGGCTCTGGGCATGCGATGGGAGCTGCCATGCGCCAGGCTAAAGCACATCTGCGCACGCGGGTCGAAAAATCGGGGATGAACTACAAAGGGTTTAATATTGCCGTACATGAAATGGGACACAACGTGGAGGAGACTTTTTCGTTGAATACCATCGACTACTACACCTTGAATGGAGTCCCGAATACGGCATTTACCGAGGCGCTGGCATTCGTGTTTCAGGGGCGGGATCTTCAGCTGCTGGGGCTTCAGTCCCCCGATGCCCAGGCGGAAGCTCTCAAAGCCCTGAACGATTTTTGGGCGACCTACGAGATTTGCGGAGTCAGTTTGGTGGACATGCGGGTTTGGCACTGGATGTACGATCATCCGCAAGCCACACCGGAACAGTTGCGGGATGCGGTCCTACAGATCTCAAAGGATATTTGGAACCGATTCTACGAGCCGGTCTTTCACAAGAAGGATGTGGTGCTGCTCGGGATCTATTCGCATATGATTGATTCCTTGCTGTACCTTCCGGATTACCCGCTTGGACATATGATTGCCTTTCAGCTGGAAGAGCACATGGAGAAGGCCGGCAGGATCGGGCCGGAATTCGAGCGGGTTGCCAGACAGGGACGGATTGCGCCGGATCTCTGGATGAGAGGTGCCACAGGATCTCCAGTCGGCCCGGAAGACCTTCTTGCCGCAGCCGAGCGTGCATTGAGCGTAGTGAAATAATAGCAGAGGTCTTTTTGCCGGGAGCGCCGGCGTCTCGCCGGCTCCTTACTGCGTGTTGAGCATTGCAGGTTCGAAACGCTGCAAAAGAGCCGGCGAGACGCCGGCGCTCCCGGCGTTCCCAGAGGGGGGTCGGATGATTGTCGGGATACCCAAAGAGAGTTCTCAGGAGGAACGCCGGGTAGCATTGACGCCGGCGGGTGTCCACTCGCTGTTAAAGGCGGGGCAAACGGTAATCGCGCAGTCCGATGCGGGAATCGGCTGCGGCTTTTCTATCGAATCGTACAGGGAAGCCGGGGCCACAATCGCTTTTTCCGCGGAAGAAGTCTTCGCGCGCGCGGACCTGGTTGTCAAGGTGATGCCTCCCACCTTGCAGGAATGCAGCTGGATGGGCGAAGGCAAGTTCCTTTTCAGCGTGGTGCATCTTGGGTCTGCCAATCCGGGGATCCATCAGCTCCTGCGATCGCAACGCGTCATCGCCGTTGGATTGGAGCTCATCGAAGATGCCGATCATTATATGCCGATCCTCATGGCCATGAGTGAAATTGCCGGCACGCTGGTGCCGCAGATCGCCGGGCGATTTCTGGAAACGACTCACGGCGGAAGAGGCGTCATGCTGGGCGGTTTGCCGGGAGTTCCCGCCTCTCATGTTGTTATCGTGGGCGCAGGCACCGCCGGGTCTGCGGCCGCACGTGTTTTTGCCGGCTATGGGGCCAGCGTTACCGTAATGGACGACAATCTCAAACGGTTGCGCGTTGTGGACTCCAATTTGCCCCGAATGGTCAATACGGCACTGGCAACATCCTATAACATAGCCCGCTATGTCAGTTCGGCAGATGTCGTTGTCGGCGCCGTCTGGGTGCATGGGCAGACGGCGCCGCACGTCATCACGGAATCCATGGTTCGGAAAATGCGGCCCGGCAGCGTCATTATCGATCTCTCCATCGACCACGGCGGCTGCGTCGAAACCAGTCGGCCCACCACTCTGTCGGACCCGGTATTCAAAAAACATGGAGTGATTCATTACTGCGTTCCCAACATCCCTTCCTCAGTTGCTCGGACCGCTTCCCACGCGCTGAACAATGTCATCGTGCCGTTTGTCGAGGATGTGGAAGAAAAAGGCGGCGAATCATTCCGGGATAACCTTGCCCTCCGGCGGGGAGTGTATCTGTTTTCCGGACACTGCACTCATGAAGCGTTGGCGGGTTTGCTGGGTTGTGAATACCGCAGTCTCGATTCACTGTTGAGCACTTCGACTCGTGAGGTCTGAGTATGTCAACCTCGACGCCGCAACTGGATGGAAAGCGCGCTGCCGGCCGGCGAGCAACCTGGCTGGTCAAATACCTGGAAAAAAGGCGAAGCGCCGCGGAAGCGGTCAAAGCGATTCGCAGCGGCGATTGCGTTTACATTCACCAAGGATGCGCGGAACCGGAGCAGTTGGTCAGAGCCATGGTGGCACGCGCAGATGAGCTTCGAAAGGTGAAGGTCGTTCACATATTGACCACCGGCGCTGCCGACTATGTTCGTCCCGAAATGGCGGAGAGCTTCCGGCATGTCGCGCTTTTTTCCGGGGCAAATGTGCGCGAAGCGATTAATGAAGGCCGCGCCGACTTCGTGCCCATTTTCCTGAGCGAAATCGAATCGCTGTTCAGCAGCGGAGCTTTGCCCATTGATGTCGCCCTGATTCAAGTCTCGCCTCCCGATGAACACGGGTTCTGCAGCTTTGGAGTCGGTGTGGATACGACCAAGACAGCTGCCGAATGCGCCCGCATCGTGATTGCCCAGGTCAATCCCAAGATGCCCAGAACTCTGGGCGACTCTTTCATCCACTTGAATAAAATCCATTATGTCGTCGAAGTCACGGATGATCTCCTCGAAATTCCTATGGGGGAAATCTCTGAAACGGCGATGCGAATCGGACGCCATATCGCCGACCTGATCGAGGACGGTTCCACGTTGCAGCTCGGGATCGGAGAAATCCCCGACGCCGTTTTGAATTACCTCACCGAAAAAAAACACCTGGGCGTCCATTCCGAGATGGTGAGTGACGGTGTCATCGACCTGATCGAAAAAGGAATCATTACCAACGAGCAAAAGACGCTGCACTCCGGGAAAATTCTGGCGGGATTTGTGCTCGGGACCAGGCGGCTGTTTGAGTACATCCACAATAATCCAGTCTTCGAGTTTCACCCCAGCCAGTACATCAACGACCCGTTCATTATCAGCCGCAACGATAAACTGGTAGCCATCAACTCGGCGATCGAGCTGGATTTGACGGGCCAGATCTGTGCGGATTCGATCGGATACAGCTTCTATAGCGGAATTGGAGGACAGATCGATTTCGTGCGCGGCGCCGCCCGAAGCAAAGGGGGGAAGCCGATTATTGCTCTGCGCTCAACAGCGCTCAATGACAGCGTCAGCCGCATCGTCCCTCATTTAAAGGAAGGGGCCGGAGTCGTGACCTCCAGGGGCGATGTCCATTATGTCGTGACGGAGTTCGGCGTGGCGTACCTGCATGGGAAAACGGTCCGGGAACGTTGCCAGTCCCTGATCAACATTGCCCATCCGAAATTTCGGGAAGAACTGGAGAGAACCGCACACGAGCGAAATTTTCTGTAGCAAAAAAAACGCCACGGATTTCACTGATTTAAGATCGGTGGAATCCGTGGCGTTTTTAACTCTTTGACCCCAAAACTCGGTTTAAAGAAGTTGCTTACTTTAAATCCTGCGCGGCTCTCTCCATGATTCGTTGCTGGGATGCAGGTGTCATTTTGGAACTCGCAAAAATCTTGTCCAGCTGTGATTTTGCCGAGTTCGCATAGGCGCCTCTAATGATGAATGCCTTGGCGAAGTTTAGCATGGCAGCATCCATCTTTCTCGATTGCCAATAGCTCATTCCCAGGGCATAGTACGCACCATCGTTTCTCTTGTAATATTTGACCGCGTTTTCCAAATTAGGGATAGCCAACCCAAATTGATTCTTTTGAAATGCCTCCTGTCCTATGACTCCGTAGGATACTGCATAGGCATTATCCACTGTGTTCTTCCAGGCTTGCTCGTCCGTACCGGCGGGCTTTTTTGCCTTCGACAGCACATTGAGGCATTGTTTGGCATATTTCGAGGCTTGAGCGACATTCTGGGCTGCCGCATACTTTTTCATCGTTTCCACGAGAATTTCAACGTTGTCCGGGTCCGCAGCCAGAACCTTCTCCTTCCATTGGAGAGCCTTAGCTTCATTCCCCAATTGCTGATATGCCTTTGCAATTGCCATTGCCAAGTCGGCATTTGGCTTGGCAGCATAAGCCTTTTCACCAAAGGCAGAGAAACCTTTCATATTCCCAGTTTCGGAATAGGCAACTGTCAGGGCATCTATCGTGATGGTGTCATTGGGGGCGACATCCAGAAATTTATCGCCAGCCGCGATCAACTGGTTCCACTTTTTCGCATTGGATAATTCAACGATGACCTTCTGACCCTCAGCGATCATATTTGGACGCAAGCCATTCTTGGGATTTTCTTTGAGGAAGCTTACGATCATGTCGACTTTCTTGGCGTCGTCTTTCTCCGCCTGGACATCCTGGAATACCTTGTATTGTTCTTCCGTATAGTCTTGTGCCCGCACGACAACCGGCACGAGAACCAGGCTTGCGATAAACAAGATGCTGAGGAGCTTTTTTGAAAAATAAGAAATCGTAGGGGAATTCATATCATAATCTCCTGGTTTGGCGCGAAGGGAATGCCCGAAGCCCTCCTCCACTGGCGTTTTTATATCACTAGCACTCATCAAAGACAATAAATGAATAAGACCGGATTATTGTAGTTTGGACCCTCTTTTGGTTATCCTTCGTGCCATGCTTATCCAAGAGATATCGCTTGAAAACATAGATTTTGAAGACGAACGATTCAGGATCAGCGAGGAGCTTGAATCCTCGCCGCTGATGGATTCGCTGCGGGAAATCGGACAACTGAATCCGGTTCTTCTTCTTGAACGGGATTCGCGCAAGGTAATCGTCTGCGGATTTCGCCGGGTTCGTGCACTCGCACGGCTGGGCATGGCGCGAGCGCTGGCGCGAACTATTCCAGAAAAAAGTTGCGACCCGTCTCGAACCTTTGAGCTTGCCTTGCGGGATAACCTGTCTCACCGGCAACTGGATCCGCTTGAAAAGGCCAGAGTGCTGTTCAGTCTTCGAAACCACTTTGCCGTGCCGGATGAAAGGCTTGTTCAGGCTTACCTTCCGATGTTGGGGTTGAATCCGCATGAGAACGTTTTGCGAAGTTATCTCCTCGTCCATACGATCCAACCTGCTCTGCGAAATTGCCTGAAAGACGGGCGGCTGACGCTCTCAAGCATCGAGACTGTTGCCGAAATGCCGTATCCGGTGCAGGAAAGCATCTCCGCTTTGATGGGGAAAATTCGTCTGAGCGCCAGCCTTCAGAAAAAATTGCTGGGGCTGCTGGATGATCTTGCGGGAGCTGCAGGCAAGCCGCTGAGCGCGCCCCTCGAGAGCTCGGAAGTTTCGGAAATACTGAATGATTCGCGGCTGTCTCCCTTTCAGCGAGGCGAGAAGGTTTATGAGGTTTTGTATCGCCTCAGGTACCCGAGATTTTCAGCAGCCCTGGACCGGTTCGATGCTCAAAAGAAACTGCTTTGCCTGCCGGGTTCGATAAGGATCACAGCGCACCCTTTTTTTGAACAGCCGGGCTTGCACGTGGAATTCGATGCGCCCGATGTCGAGCGATTTCGATATCTGGCAGCGGCGCTCCGGGAAGCCTCTCAATTACCGGAATCAGAAGAACTGTTTAACATAAAATAAATCAGTGCAACTCACCTGGGAGCGCGGCCGCCTCGGCCGCTTTGCGGGCGGGAACGGCCGCGCTCCCAGGAAGAAATTCAAACATGATTTCATATCGCCCAAAACGAATTCTTATCCAGGAGCAATCCTGGAACGACAGTGCCACTCATGAAATCCTGGAGAAGCTGCCCGGCATAGAAATCCAAACCATTTCCGATCTGCCGGGTGGCAATCCGGGCTCTTCCGAAAAATCCACACTGATCCTGATGAGGTATCCCGGCAAGTTTCTGAAAAAATGCCAGGGTTCCGGAGCTGAGGTCTGCTGCAATTATTTTGTCGTAAGCTATGCCTGGAATTGCCACCTCGGGTGCACGTACTGTGTCCTGCAATCCTATTTGAATACTGAAGCCCTGATCGTTTGCACCAACATCGACGAATTGATTTTTGATGTGAAGAATGCGCTGAAGCAGTCGCCGGACCGAATGTTCAGGATTGGAACCGGTGAATTGGCCGACTCCCTCGCATTGGACCACCTCACGCATTATTCGGAACGCCTGGTCACTCTTTTTGCCTCTCTCCCAAACGGAATTCTTGAACTCAAAACCAAGTCGGATCAAATTTCCAATCTCGAAGGTTTGGATCATGGTGGGCGCACGGTGATTTCCTGGTCTCTGAATTCAAAGCGCATCTGTCGCACCGAGGAACACAAAGCGGCCGCATTCGAAGAGCGGTTGGCCGCGGCCGCCCAATGTGAAAAATGGGGCTATAGACTGGGTTTCCATTTTGATCCTCTCATTTACCATGAGGGGTGGGAGGATGAGTACCAGGAGGCTATCAAGGAGATTTTTCGCGCCGTCGATCCAAGGTCCATTGCCTGGATTAGCCTGGGGGCTCTTCGTTTTCCTCCCCATTTGCGGGAGCTGGTGCGCAAACGGTTTCCCGAATCCAAAGCGCCTTATGGGGAATTTGTTCCGGGACATCATGGTAAGACGCGCTACTTCAGACCGATCCGGGAAGAGATGTATCGCAGACTGCATTCTTGGATCCATGCAGCTGCTCCCGAGGTATTTGTCTATCTTTGCATGGAGACTCGCTTTGTCTGGGAGCAAAGCTTGGGGAAAAAGGCCTGCGACAGTTTTTGGCTTTCCGATCAACTGGATTCCCGTGTTTTATCGGCTCCGCCGAAATGGGATCGGTAGGGAGCGGATCCCCTCCGCCGTAAGTGCTTGCGATTGTGCTACGCCTTACGTTTACAAATATTGGCCAAAGTGCAATTAGAGTAGAAGGTTTATCTCCCCGGCGTCGATAAGAATTGCTGGAATAACAAAATGTACTTTTAACGCGACGGGGTTCGCATAGGCGCAGTGCTATGTCTACAGCGGAAAATGTCTACACAAATTCTCCTTTCGGTGCGGCCTTCCGTCCAGCCAAAATCCTAATTATCGACGATGAGGTCGTAATTCGGGAAATCCTTGCGCGCAAGCTATCGAACCTTGGCTACAGCTGCGAATGCTGCGCCAGCGGTCAAAAGGCAATCGACTTGCTGGCGACGGGGGAATTTGACCTTGCCGTGGCGGACATCCTGATGCCTGAAATCGGGGGTGTGGCGCTATTAAAAGAGGCAATGAGAGTCTCGCCCGGAATTGCCGTCATTCTTGTGACCTCGGTTGTAGATATCGAAGTGGCTGTTGATGCATTGAAAGAAGGAGCCTACGACTATATAACGAAACCATTCAGCCTCGAGCAGGTATCGATCAGTGTCTGCCGGGCGCTTGAAAAGCGCCGGCTATTGGTCGAAAACCAGAATTGCCAGCGCACTCTGGAAGAGCAGGTTGCAAGCCGTACGCGACAGTTAAAGGAAGCGCTTGGGGTGCTCGAGCATACCTACCATTCAACTCTTGTTGCTTTGAGCAAGGCGCTCGACAGCCGCGATGCCGATTCCGACGGCCATTCTTTGCGTGTGACCGTTTATACCAAGCGGCTTGCCCAAGGCTTGAACTTAAGCGAGTCGGAGATCCGAACCATCGAACAAGGGGTGCTGCTGCACGATATCGGTAAAATAGGAATACCCGATGAGTTGCTTCAGAAACCAGAAGATCTGGTCGGGCGGGAATGGCTTCTGATGCGCCAGCACCCCGAAATAGGCTATCGCATTCTTTCCAGCATCAAATTTTTAACCGGAGCGGCTCAGGTGGTGCTTCATCATCATGAGCGTTTCGATGGGAACGGATATCCTCAGGGGTTGCAGGGAAACCAGATCCATTTAGGCGCCAGGATCTTTGCCGTCGCCGATGCGCTTGATGATCTCACCTCCAATCGCAGGTACCAGCCTTCTGTCGGTTTCGAATCTGCGGTCCGCGAGATAAAAATAATGTCGGGGAAGCAACTCGATCCTGATATCGTCAGCGAGTTCCTGAAAGTTCCTGCCTCTGCATGGAAAGCGATGCGGCGGGAAATTGCGGCAAAAACGAAACGGTCCGATTTCCTCTTTTTGGGACGCCGATCGGCCGAATAGCGGCCGATTCCCGTTTGCAGAAAAAAGTCTGTCGGATGTCTTCACAGCTGCCCGGAATTTCTTTCGGGCTTTTCCACGAAATAAAAAAGAGCGTCAGCCCCGATCCCTCGAGGCAAAGGATGCTCGGCGAAATAAAAGGCAAAGCAGATTGCCAAGAACACTGCAGCAATAGTCAATAGAATGCCGAACATCGGTACTATCCAATCCGCATTTTTGGGGAAGCCGCATTATAATCGTGCAGGAATACCTGCCGCAACCTCTATACGAAATTTGATCTAAGTCCCTGTCTTTTTGGCACGGAGCCGCGGAGAACGATTGCAGGCGGGGACGCAGAAACGACGGAGTTTCTCCGCGCTTCCGCAGCTCTGCGTGCGTTATAATTCAATGACACCAAATGGAGAAATATGGACGGCAACCTCACGATATTTCAAAATGAAGAATTCAAGGTAAAGGATCCGGTTTGCGGCATGCAATTCGCTCGAGAGCAGGCGGCCGGGGCACTGGAATATCAGGGGCAAACTTTTTATTTCTGCAACCAATCCTGTCTCGAAAGGTTCAGATCAGATCCGGCCAGATATCTGGCGCGCGATTCTCAAGTAAAGGATCCGGTTTGCGGTATGCAATTCGCTCCAGAAAAAGCGGCCGGGACGCTGGATTACCAGGGGCAAACCTACTATTTCTGCAACAAGTCGTGTTTCGAAAAGTTTCGCTCCGATCCCGCAAGGTATCTGGACTCTACAAAGACGATATCTTCCTCTCGACCGCAAAGTGGCTACACTTGTCCAATGGACCCGGAGGTGCGTCAGAGCGCTCCGGGAGCCTGCCCGAAGTGTGGAATGGCCCTCGAGCCTCTCATGCCTGCGGCCGAATCCGGAATGGAATATGTCTGCCCCATGCATCCGGAAATAGTGCAGAGCACTCCAAGTGCTTGTCCGAAGTGCGGAATGGCTCTCGAATCCCGATTTGCCGGAACACAAGAACAGGAGAATCCTGAGCTTGCCGTAATGATGCGCAGGTTTTGGATCAGCCTCATCCTGACTCTGCCAATTCTCCTGATCGCAATGGGAGAAATGCTTTCGAGTTCCCAGTTTAAACTGGGCGTTTGGCTTCAACTTGTATTGGCCACTCCCGTTGTTTTGTGGGGCGGATGGCCCTTTTTTCAGCGGGGTTGGGTTTCCGTGGTCAACCGGAGCCTGAATATGTTCACGCTCATCGCTGTGGGCACCGGCACGGCCTACGCATACAGCGTGTTTGCCACGCTATTCTCAAGGTTTTTGCCCCAATCTTTTCGCGGGCGCCATGGATCTCCCGAGGTCTATTTTGAAGCGTCTGCGGCAATCATAACCCTTGTCCTGCTTGGCCAAGTGCTTGAGCTCCGGGCCCGCAACCAAACGAGCAGCGCAATTCGAGCAATGCTCGGGCTTGTCCCGAAAACAGCCCGTGTTGTTGAAGAGAGGGGACTGGAACGAGACGTCCCGTTGGATCAGGTTGAACCGGGAAATCGGTTGCGCGTCCGACCGGGCGAAAAGATCCCGGTAGACGGAACGATTCTCAAAGGGGAGAGTTCGGTCGACGAGTCCATGATAACGGGCGAGCCGATCCCGGTGGAAAAATCAAAGGGGAGCTCTGTCCGTGCGGGAACTCTAAACGGAAACGGAAGCTTCGTCATGCGCGCCGACAAAGTCGGAGGCGACACGCTGCTAGCCCAGATAGTCCGGATGGTCGGTGAGGCTCAACGAAGCCGCGCCCCGATTCAGCGCGTGGCAGACAAGGTGTCTTCCTGGTTTGTGCCTGTGGTTGTCTTCATCGCCATCATCACATTTGTGATCTGGGCATTTGCCGGCCCCGAGCCAAGAATGGCGTATGCATTGATCAACGCTGTCTCTGTTCTCATCATCGCATGTCCATGTGCTCTGGGGCTGGCAACCCCAATGTCCATCATGGTGGGCATGGGGCGCGGTGCGGAGGAAGGCGTGTTGATCAAGAATGCTGAAGCGCTCGAATTGCTGGAGAAGGTTGACACGCTGGTCATCGATAAAACCGGAACGCTCACGGAAGGAAAACCGCAACTCGTTTCCGTAATCGCCGCCGGCGGTCGCAGCGAAAACGAACTGTTGCGCTTTTGCGCCAGCCTGGAGCGGGCAAGCGAGCACGCTCTGTCCACCACCATCGTTACCGCTGCCCTCGGGCGAGGATTGCAGTTCAGCGGAGTGAGCGAATTTAATTCCATCACCGGCAAAGGCATCCTGGGCTCCGTCGACGGACATTCCGTTGCGATCGGCAACAAAGGGCTTCTGGAGCAACTCGCAGTTGATCCCGGCGCCTATGCACAAACAGCGGAAAACCTGCGCCGGAAGGGACAGACCGTAGTTTTCGTGCTGATCGACAAAATTCCTGCGGGCCTGTTGTCTGTTTCGGACCCGATCAAGGAGTCCGCTTACGAAGCTATTCAGGAACTCCATAAAGAGGGAATTCGCATCGTCATGATGACCGGAGATAATAGATCCACTGCAGAAGTGGTCGCGAGTCAATTGGGAATCGACGAAATCGAGGCGGAAGTTTCGCCAGGCAGGAAAGGTGAGTTGCTCAAGGAACTGCAATCCCAGGGCAGGATCGTAGCGATGGCGGGAGACGGAATCAACGATGCGCCTGCCCTGGCCCGGGCACATGTTGGAATCGCAATGGGAACCGGGACGGATGTGGCGATCCAGAGTGCCGCGGTTATTCTGGTGAAAGGGGATTTGCGTGGGGTTGTTCGTGCAAGAAAGCTCAGCCGGCGCACAATGCGAAATATCCGGCAGAACCTGTTTTTCGCATTTCTTTACAATATGCTCGGATTGCCCATTGCCGGAGGCGCGCTGTATCCGGTTTTTGGATTGCTCCTGAATCCCATGATTGCCAGCGCCGCCATGACCTTCAGCTCTATTTCCGTTATCAGCAATGCTCTCCGTCTCCGCAACATCGACCTATAAGTGTTTCTTTGAGTCTTTGGGTCTTCGAGTCTTTGAGTTGAACGCGAAGACTCGAAGGCTCAAAGACTCGAATTATTCTTTTGGCGTCTGCCAGACATAGATGTTGCGCGCGACGTCCGGTTCGAGAGCTATTTCTGTTTCCTCGCATTGCACGACATAGGCCGGCCATTTCTGAATCAACTTCAGTGGTATTCCGGGAGAAATGCCGAGGGCCGACAGCTTCAGCAGTCTCGAATGTTCTCGCGTACAGAAATAGGCAACACTTGCCGACTCCCCTATCCTCAGTTGATCGCAAGACACTACGATAGGCCTCAGTTCGTCGCGCGCTTGCCGGCAACAGTCCCCCTCGGGGATCGGCTTGTTGTGAGGACAGTAGCGCGGATGGCCCAGGAGCGTGCAGATGGAATTGGTGATTCCCTCCGCAAGTACATGTTCGTATTCGCAGGCCGCGTCCTCGCTCTCATCGGCCTCGGCGCCCAGCACATCACAGATCAGCCTCTCGGCCAGGCGATGGCGGCGAATGATCTGTTCCGCCAGTTCACGCCCTTTGGGGAGCAGGCGGATGTGCTTCTCCTCATCAATGGTAATAAGCCCCTCATCACAGAGAATCGAAATGAGTCCCTCGGTCACTTTAATGGGCGCATTTTGGATTACCTTTTCGACCGTGGCCGGTTCCTGCTCCTCCAAGGTCCATACCGCTTCGAGCACCTCTGTTATTTCTTCCGATGTTCTATTTTCCATTGAGCATCCCCGACGGATTTAATAAAACTGAATATTGAATGTGCGCAGGATCCAGCTAAGAGCGGCTCCTACTAAAATCGCAAAGGGCACAATAAAGCCCGTGATCGCCAGCGCCCGCTTCAATCCCTGCTCTTTAATAATCACAAGAAAGCTGGCCAGGCAGGGTACAAACAATGTGATCACAACCAGGCTGACGACCACTTGCTGCCCGTTCAAAAGACCTTTTCTCGCAAGATCGTAAAGGCCTGCCGCGCCGTAATCGCGGCGCAGGAACCCGAGCAGGAAAATTCCGGCTGCATCTCTCGGCAAATGCAATAAGCCGGAAAGCAGCGGCGCCATCGCAGCCTGAACCCAGCCGAGCAGGCTGCGTCCATCCACATGGACAGCATCCAACACGAAAAGAGCCAGCGTCCCCACGAGGAAAAGAGGAACCGCTTCCTTCAAATACCATTGAACGCGATACCACGTCTTCAATGCGACGTTCTTGAATTGAGGGATGCGGATAGGCGGAATTTCGAAAATAAATTCGCTGGGCTTGCCACGGATGAGCTTTGAGGAAAGAAAGCCGACCAGCAGGAGCTGAGACGCAACCACTGCAAGAACGGTCAGTATGGCCCTTTGTGAAAAGGCGGCCGCGATGCCCATCATCACCCCAAGTTGGGCCGAACAGGGGATCCCCAATGCCAGAAGCAGAATGGTGATGAGCCGCTCCCTTTTTGAACTGAGAATCCGGGTGGACATGGTGGCCATCGTGCCGCAGCCAAAACCAAGGACCATCGGGAGAACGGCTTTTCCATTCAGTCCCATAATCCGCATGAGGCGGTCCGAGAGAATCGAAAGCCTGGGCAAATACCCGCTGTCTTCGAGCAGACCAAAGGCGATGAAGAAAGTCCCCACGACCGGCATCACGATGCCGATGGCATAAGTCAATCCCATGGACACTAGTCCGTATTTACCTGCGATCAGCTCCGCGAAGAAGCCGGAAGGAAGCAGCCTGCGCAGCAAAGGAACGAAGTATTCACCGAACAGCACCTTTTCTATCAGTCCCACAAGCGTCTGCGCGCCCGTATAGCCGACGAACTCGTAAAGCATCACCAGGACTCCGAGGAGTATCGGAATCCCGGTCGAGGCTCGCCGCGTCATGATCCCCAACTCGTGAACGAAGGCCCGGCTGCGCGACAACAGCATCCCAAGCGGAATGATTACGGGCGCAATCAGAAGCAGAAAATGAATCGTCTCCGGTACAAGTCCATATTCAAAGCGTCCGGAGGAGTTTTTGCCCAGCAATATGCTGCGAAGCAATCCCGCACCAGGGTACCCTGTGCCCAATGACCCATCCAGCCAGTTCACGACCGTGTGTAGGATCACCGTAAAAGGAGTCCTGATCCGCAAAAGGCCTCCGATTTCATTCCAGACAAACAAGAGCAATCCACAGACCAACAATCCGAGCCAGATCCTTTTGCTTGCGCTGGATTCCTCGACGAAACGGCTTACCCGTTTTTTCTTGAACAGTGGGACCGACCGGTCGAGCAGTCTGTTTCTGATCTCGGCTATTTCCTTGGCGGGACTTGTGTGGCTGGAAGTGCGGTATCTCTCCTGCCATTCTCTCAATTGCGTGATAGCCTGTTCGCCGCGGGCCGAAGCGAGGGCGCGCACGAGCTCGCGATCTCCTTCGGCCAGCCATTCAATCGACAACAGCGCGGGAGCAGACAGGCCATGAAGCGATTGGATTGTTTTCGCTTCCCCAGGATTGCCCTGCAGAGGATTCCGGGGCGTCTTTGGATTTTGAATCGCATTTAAAAGCTGTCTTCGGCCCCTGGAATAGATAGCCACAGTCTCCACGACAGGAATGCGAAAGAAATCCGAAAGAGCCTGGGAATCAATCTCAATTCCACGCTCTTCCGCTTCGTCGATCATGTTCAAAACCAGCACCATCGGAATTCCGAATTCCACCAGTTGGGAGGCGATCAGAAGAGTGCGGCGCATGTTTTTGGCGTCAGCGACCTGAATGATCAAATCCGGATTCTCGCGCAGCAGAATTTCACAGGCTACCCGCTCGTCCTCGGATTGGGGAACAAGGCTATTAACTCCCGGGGTATCAATTACTTCATAACCAACTTCCCCAAGCTGCATATGTCCGCGAGATACTTCGACGGTGGTTCCGGGAAAGTTCGAGACAACGACGTAACTGCCGGTTAACAGCCTGAAGATAACTGACTTGCCAACATTGGGATTTCCTACCAGAATAACTTTTTTTGAATCAGGTAGAGTTGGGGTCCCCATCGCTTGAAAACTTTCTTGAAAGCGGATTTCATTCTAACCCCACGATCATATCAGAAGTCGGGGAAAATAGAAGCAAGAAGCGGTGAAGCCAGAAGCCGACAGACGAGAAGCATGGGAACGCCGATGGCGAAGGCCTTTATTCTGGCTCCTTGTTTCTAAGTTCCTGACCACTATAATTCCTTTCAGGAGTGGAACGTTGAAAGACAATCGAACGCAATGGCTGGAGCTGTTGGAAGCCTTTACGGCTGGTGAGAGTCAATTACGCCAGGGGGGTGGGCCGGAAAACATCGAAAGACAGCATGCTAAGAATCGGCTGACAGCGCGAGAACGGATCGATCGTCTGATCAATGCCGGCTCGCATTTTTTCGAGCTGGCGATATTTGCCGCGCATGAAATGTATGAGGAGTGGGGAGGCGCACCCTCTGCCGGTGTGGTTACGGGGATTGGCGAGGTGGAGCATCGACTTTTCATGATCATTGCGAATGACGCAACGGTGAAGGCCGGCTCCTTCTTTCCTATGACCGCGAAAAAGGTGCTGCGCGCGCAACGCATCGCAATGGATAACCACCTGCCTCTGATTTACCTCGTTGATTCGGCGGGAGTGTTTCTGCCTTTGCAGGACGAAGTCTTTCCGGATGAGGATGATTTTGGGCGGATATTCAGGAATAACGCGCGGCTGTCGGCAATGGGGATTCCCCAGATCGCGGCCATTATGGGGAGTTGCGTCGCCGGAGGTGCATACCTCCCGGTGATGTCGGACAAGATACTGATGACCGAAGGGAGCGGGTTGTACATCGCGGGCCCCTCCCTGGTAAAGGCTGCAATCGGGCAGGATCTCACCAGCGAAGATCTTGGCGGCGCGCTCCTGCATTCAAAATTCAGCGGCACGGTTGATTTCCGGGAGAAAGATGATGCTGCCTGCATCCGGAGAATCCGCCAAATTGCATCCTTGATGGGCCGCCCATCGCGTGCCCCTTTTCAGCACATTGATTCTCAGGAACCGGCCGTTTCCGCAGAAGAAATCCTCGACTTGATGCCGACAGATCCTTCGAGCGAATACGACATCCGCAAAATCATTGCCTGTTTCGCGGATAAGAGCGAGTTTATCGAATACAAGGCTGAATTTGGCAAGTCGCTGGTGTGCGGGTATGCGCGCATCGGCGGCTGGTCGGTCGGAATCGTAGCCAGCAATAAGGCCCACAATCGTGAGCTGGGAAAACCTTTTGAGGTCGGCGGCGTCATTTACGCGGACGCGGCGGATAAGGCCGCCCGGTTTGTAATGGACTGCAATGAAAACCTGATCCCTTTAATTTTTTTGCACGACGTCAACGGATTCATGGTGGGGAGGGATGCGGAAATCTCCGGGATCATCCGGTCAGGTGCAAAACTCGTAAATGTGGTCGCCAACAGTGTCGTGCCGAAGATCACTTTAATTCTGGGAGGAAGCTATGGTGCGGGGCACTACGCGTTGTGCGGCAAAGCATATGATCCGCGTTTCATATTTGCATGGCCGACCGCAAGGTACGCGGTGATGGCCGGTGCATCGGCAGCCCGTACTCTGGCCGATATCCGGGTGCGGCAGGAAGAGCAAAAAGGAAGAGAGCTCTCCCGCGAGGAAAAAGATCACATCCTGACAAGCATTGAAGCGCAATATACCGCCGCTCTGGACCCGCGCTATGCGGCCGCTCGTCTTTGGGTAGACAAGATCATTTCACCGCTGGAAACAAGAAAGGCGCTGATTCTCACGCTGGAGGTCGCAGCCCACAACCCGGTTGTTGAACCCTTTAAAACCGGCGTCCTTCAGGTCTAAAGACGCCGTAAAACGGTGACAGCCACCGTTTTGCTGATTTGGGATACACTGTTTACATGACACGGACAATCCTGCATGTCGACATGGATGCGTTCTATGCGGCGGTCGAGCAAAGAGATCATCCCGAATATCGGGGGAAACCGGTCATTGTGGGTTCAGATCCCAAACAGGGCAAAGGCCGCGGCATTGTTGCCACCTGTTCCTATGAAGCCCGGAAATTCGGAGTGCATTCGGCGCAGCCGATTTCCCAAGCCTGGAGATTATGTCCGCAAGGAATCTACGTCCTGCCGGACATGGAAAAATACGGGCGCGTCTCGATGCGGATAATGGATTTGCTGTTGGAATTCACGGATTCGATCGAGCAGGTCAGTATTGATGAAGCTTTTCTGGATGTCACGGGAAGCGAAAAGCTCTTTGGCAGCGGACCGGAGATCGCAGGAAAAATCAAAACCAGGATTCGGGATGAATTGGGCTTGACCGCCTCAATAGGAGTGGCGGCGAACAAGTTCACTGCAAAAGTCGCCTCCGATCTTAATAAACCGGACGGATTGGTAATTGTGGAGCCGGGGCACGAAAAGGAGTTTCTGGCCCCGCTTCCCGTAGGACGGTTATGGGGGGTCGGACCTAAGTTGGAGGCCAGCCTTAGACAGGCGGGACTGGAGCGGATTGGACAGATTGCAGCCCTGTCGCACAGCGATTTCACTTCAGGATTCGGGAAGGCCGGCGCGCACCTCTGGCAACTGTCTCAGGGGATCGATGATCGTCCTGTTTTTCCGGATGAAGGCTACAAATCTATCGGACACGAGATCACTTTCGAACATGACACCGCAGATCCCGAGATGTTACACCGAACTCTTCTTGAACTTTCGGAGAAGGTGGCCCAGCGACTTCGATCCAATGGAGCGAGGGCACGAATGATTGCGATAAAATTTCGCGAGGCTGATTTCTCGACATTCACCCGACGGACAACCTTGAATGCCCCCGTAAATACAAGCGAGGGTATTTTCACAGTCGCGGAAAAATTAATGAAAACATTGTTGCGCGAAGGTGCGCTTGTCCGTCTAATCGGTGTTTATGCCGGCAACCTCGAAATTGAAACCGGCGGTATGCAAATGTCCTTGCTCAATCCGGCGTCGCAAAAGGATCAGAAACTTGCGTTCGCAATGGACAACATAGTCCATCGTTTTGGGGTGCGAGCGATCACTCGCGCCGCGTTGGTGCCGAAAAAAAAGGATTGACGCCCCGGGAGCGCCGGCGTCTCGCCGGCTGGTTTGCAGGTTTAGAAAGCTGCAATGCTCCTTGTACGCAGTGAAAAAGCCGGCGGGACGCCGGCGCTCCCGGCGACTTTTCACGCCCTCCGTTTAACGGTTGATGTTATTATCAATACTTTTGCAAAGGAAGGCGTTGGGCATGATTCGCATTTTTAACGAAAGAGACAAGGCCAAGCTCTTTGCCCGTCTTGAGAGTCGCAGGAACCTGGTTTCTCATGACATCGTCGGAACCGTGCGCCAGATCGTCTCGCAGGTGCAGAAAGAAGGGGATCGGGCGCTTCTCAAATTCACGGAGAAGTTCGACAAAATCAAAATGACTGCGCGGCAGTTGCGTGTGCGCCATCAAACATTGCACGCGGCTGCCAAAAAGGCGGATCCCTCCCTCGTGAGAGATCTGGAAAAGGCGATCTTTAATATCCACGCGTATCATGCCCGACAGATACAAAAATCCTGGGAGTACAGCAAACGAGGGGTCGTCCTGGGGCAGAGGGTGCTGCCTTTGGACAGTGTGGGCGTCTATGTGCCGGGAGGAAGCGCCGCGTATCCCTCATCGGTTTTGATGAACATAATTCCCGCGAAAATTGCCGGTGTCCCCCGCATCGTCGTCGTGACACCGCCCGGCACATTTCAGCAGAATCCTCTGGTTGCCGCGGCATTGCATGAGCTGAATGCGACCGAGGTGTACACAGTTGGGGGTGCTCAGGCCATCGCGGCGCTGGCTTTCGGTACCGATACGATTCCCCGTGTCGACAAAATCGTCGGTCCGGGCAATGCGTATGTGACGGCCGCTAAGCGCGAGGTTTTTGGCGAGGTGGATATCGATATGATCGCGGGGCCCAGCGAGGTGGTCATCCTGGCCTCGGCGGAATCCAATCCGCGCTTCATCGCGGCGGATATGCTCTCCCAGGCGGAGCACGATGCAGCGGCCTGCTCGATCTGCTTTACGAACTCTCTGCCCCACGCGATGCTTGTGCAGCGCGAATTGGAAGTTCAGATCGAATCGCTACAGAGAAAAGAGATTGCCAGGAAATCGCTGGAAAATTTCGGGGCGATCGTGATTATGGACAGCTACATTCAATCAACCCACTGGATCAATGAGATCGCGCCGGAGCATCTGGAGATATTTGCGAGCATCCCGCCATCCGCCATCGACATGGTCCGGAATGCCGGATCCATTTTCTACGGCGACTACTCTCCTGAAGCCGTTGGAGATTATTTCGCGGGGAGCAACCACGTTCTCCCGACCGGCGGAACGGCGCGCTTCTTCTCGCCCCTTGGCGTCTACCATTTCCAGCGAAGGACGGGCATCATCCGGTATACGAAAGAAGAGCTGTCCCGCACTTGGAAATCCATCGATGCGCTGGCGCGATCCGAAGGATTGGATGCCCACGCGAAATCTGTCAGCATCCGACAAGAAGCCGGTGGATCCCCGTTGGATAAGGAATCATAGCCGTGAGAAAGAATTCCCCTCTTTATGGCGTGAAATCCCAGGTTCTGAAAGTGCCTGCCTACACGCTGCACGCCTACGAAGCGGAAGTGAAGCTCAATCAGAACGAGAATCCTTATGATTTTCCCGGTGACCTCAAGGAGGAAGCATTCCGTCGCTTCCGAAACCGCAGCTGGTCCCGTTATCCTGATTTCGTACCCGATTCGCTTCGGCTCCGGGTTGCCGGGTTTGCCGGGTGGCAAAAGGACGGTGTTCTGATTGGGAATGGCTCGAATGAGCTGCTCCAGTCGGCTTTGACTGTGTTGATCAAGAGCCGAACCCGGGTTGCCATTCCGGCCCCGACCTTTACCGTGTATCGCCTGATTGCGAAAGTGTTGGGCGCCCGGATCGTCGATATTCTTTTAAATCCGGATCTGACCTACAACGTCGACGACCTCATCGCAAAGTCCCGGGAATCGGGCGCGGGAGTTCTGATTATCAATTCTCCCAACAATCCGACCGGATCGGTATTGAAGAATGAGGATCTGAAACGAATCCTGGAGCAGTTCTCCGGTCACGTATTGCTGGATGAGGCGTATTACGAGTTCTGGGGCCGCACGGCAATAGAGCTGCTCAAGGATTTCCCCAGGTTGATCATCACCAGGACTTTCTCGAAAGCGATGGGGATGGCCAGTCTGAGAGTGGGATACTTGCTGGCGCACCCGGACCTCGCCGCCCAGATTTCGAAGGCGAAGTTGCCGTATAACGTCAACCAGTTCAGCCTGACGGCTGCGGAAGTTGCACTGGAAAATGTCGAACGGTTCCGCCCGGCTATTGAAGCCGTTCTCAAGGAAAGAGACCGCCTGGCCACAGAACTCAGTCGCGTGCCTGGTCTTAAAGTTTATCCCTCCGAAGCTAATTTTTTCACCGTCGAAGTTTCGGTGTCGCCGCGGCTGGTTTTCGAGAGTTTGTACGGGCAGGGAATCCTGATTCGAGATGTCTCTTCATATCCGATGCTCTCGAAGTGCCTGCGAATCAGTGTCGGCACGCCGGATGAAAACAATCGACTCTTATCCGCGCTCCATGCCGCTATGAGTGCCAGAGCGATGGAGGCATCGCGAGCGCCTGGGGATCCACATGAACGGACGAACAGCAACGATAACCCGAAACACCAGTGAGACAAATGTGTCGGTCATACTGAATCTTGACGGGACCGGCGTCAGCAACATTCAGACCGGGGTCCAGTTTTTAGACCATATGCTCGCTCTATTTGCGAAGCATGGGATCTTCGACCTGGATGTCTCCTGCAAAGGAGATCTCGGCGTCGACGCCCATCATTCCGTAGAGGACATCGGCATCTGTCTCGGGTTGGCATTGGAAAAGGCTCTTGGCGATAAGAAGGGAATTGTTCGATTCGCCCATTCCTATTTTCCGATGGATGAAACTCTGGTCCGGGTGGCAGTGGACCTGTCGGGAAGGCCGTTCCTTGTCTATAACCTGAGAGTGGAACGGGAGCGTGTAGGAGAGCTGGATTCGGATCTCATTGAGGAGTTCTGGAAAGCGGTTATCACTCACGCCCGCCTGAATCTTCATATTGAGTTGCTTTACGGGCGCAATACCCACCACATTTTTGAATCGGTGTTTAAGGCTGCAGGCCGCGCTCTGGAGCTTGCAACCCGCATGGATCCCCGCATTCAAGGTATTCCGTCCACGAAGGGAGTCCTCTAGCTTGGTGGATTCTGTTGAGACGGTAATCATTGACTATGGAATGGGAAACCTCCGAAGTGTGGAAAAAGCCGTCCAGGCTGTGGGTGGCCATCCTCTGATTTCTGGTGATCCTCAGGTGGTACTGCAGGCCGACCGGCTGATACTCCCGGGCGTTGGGGCGTTCGGCGACGCCATGGGGAATTTGCGCCGGCAAGGATTGGATAACGCAATTCGGTCCGCGACGAGCTGCGGAAAGCCGCTCCTCGGACTGTGTCTCGGACTTCAGTTGCTTTTCACGCAAAGTGAGGAATTCGGCCATCACGAGGGGTTGGATCTCATACCGGGAAAGGTGAAAAGATTCGACGACCCCGGCTTACGCGTGCCGCATGTGGGATGGAATCAGATTGAAGGAATTCGGCCGGATCCGCTTTTAAATGATATCGGGGAAGGAAGCTATTTTTATTTTGTCCATTCCTACTACGTGGAACCGGATAGACCCGAAGACGTTCTTCGCTGGACGGCCTATGGCCGTCGCTTCTGCTCGATTGCCTGCAGGGATAAGGTCTGGGGGGCCCAATTCCATCCTGAAAAGAGCCAGGATTCCGGCAAAAAGCTTTTACACAATTTCCTGGCGATCCAGTAGTGTTTCGGGTCTTGGAATCTTTGAGGTTAACCTCAAAGATTCCAAGACTCGAGACGAGGAGTTATGAGTGCATTTGAACTGATCCCGGCAATTGACCTGAAAGGGGGTAAATGCGTCCGTCTGCAGGAGGGGATTGCCTCCCGGTCGACTGAATACAGCGATGACCCCGTTGCCATGGCTCTCCACTGGGAGGAATTGGGAGCGAAGCGGCTGCATCTGGTGGATCTTGACGGAGCATTTTCGGGCGCAGCGACGCACCTGAAAATTGCGCAGTCGATTTTCCGTGCACTTAGGATCCCGGTCCAGTTCGGAGGAGGATTGCGGACCTTCGAGCAGATCGAGACGATCCTGGACCTTGGAGCCGATCGTGCAATTCTGGGTACGGTGGCGGTAGAGAATCCTGAGATCGTAGAAACAGCTGTGCAGCGCCATCCATCGGCAATCATTGTCGGAATCGATGCGCGCAAAGGAAAGGTCACGCTGCGAGGCTGGGTCGATCAGACAACCGTGCCCGCCGCCGAACTGGCCAGTCGCATGAAAAAGTTCGGAGTGGAACGGGTCATTTATACCGATGTTGCCCGGGATGGAATGCTTTCCGGCGTGAATTATGATGAAACGGAGAATCTGTGCCGCCAGACGGGGCTGAAAGTGATCGCCAGCGGAGGAGTGTCAAGCGTTGAGGATGTCCGCGCTTTATGGGAACGGCGCGCTTGCGGAATTGAAGGGGTTGTTCTGGGCCGGTCGCTCTATGACGGGAAAATCGATTTCGGCGATCTGCGTGCCCAACTTGAAATGTGGGGCGGCTCTCCAGAGCCGCCCGGCGCGAAGCGCCGTATATGAGAGCATGACCTATGTTGGCGAAAAGAATCATACCTTGCCTGGATGTCTGTGAGGGCCGCGTTGTCAAAGGCACGCACTTCGTGAATCTGAGGGATGCCGGAGATCCCGTTGAAACGGCGGAACGGTATGATTGTGAAGGAGCGGATGAGCTGGTTTTTCTAGATATCACGGCCTCGTCCGACCTCCGGGATATTGTCACCCGAATGGTCCGTGCTGTCGCAGACAAAATATTTATTCCGTTTACCGTAGGCGGTGGACTGCGCACCCTTGAAGACATTCAGGCAATTCTCAGAGCAGGCGCCGACAAAGTGTCTTTGAATACGTCGGCAATTGAAAATCCCGACCTGATTCGAGAGGCTTCGAGGTATTTCGGATCTCAATGTATTGTGGTGGCCATCGATGCTCGCAGGGTGCAGCCGTGGAACCCGGAGGATCCGCGCTGGGAAGTGACCACGCACGGCGGGAGAGTCACGCGATCTTTGGAAGCCGTCGCCTGGGCTGGAGAAGCGGCCGAACGTGGCGCCGGGGAGATATTGCTCACTTCCATGGATCGGGACGGCACACAGGCAGGATACGACAATGTGCTGAATCGCAGAGTTTCCGAAAAGGTGGGAATTCCCGTGATTGCCTCGGGCGGCTGCGGATCGCTCCAGGATATTGCGGACGCCTTCATTGAAGGAAAGGCCAGCGCTGCCTTGGCGGCTTCCATCTTTCATTTCGGACATTACACGATCGCAGAAGCCAAGCGGGAGTTGCGGAAGTGCGGAATTCCGGTGCGGCTTGCGGATTAGACGCTTTACAAAAACAAAAACGCCACGGATTCCACGGATTAACACAGATTAAAATCCGTGGAATCCGTGGGATCCGTGGCGTTTTTGCTTTTAAATTCTGAATGTAAGAGAGCAGGTTATGAAAAAAGTCGAGGAGCTTAAATGGGGTTCCACGGGATTGATTCCCGCGGTTGTGCAGGATGCCGCCTCCGGCGAAGTGCTTACCGTGGCGTATGTGAGCCGCGAGAGTCTGGCCAGAATGCGAGAACTGGGCGAAACGGTTTTTTACAGCCGCAGCCGCCAGTGCCTCTGGCATAAAGGAGAGACCTCCGGCAACACTCAGAAGGTGGTAAAGATAACGACGGATTGCGATCAGGATGCAATTGTCATCCAAGTGAATCCAAAGGGTCCCGCATGCCACACTGGGGCGCGTTCCTGCTTTTTTGAGGAAGTGGAAGGGTTTTAAGGCCCCGGGATATCAAATCTCTTAAAGTGCTGCGGCTTCCCAAAGTTGGTCTGATATAATCGATTTTGTAAGGGAGTCAACATGCAGGATGTAATGGGAGTGGTCCTGAGCGGCGGACAAGGCCAGCGCTTGTACCCGCTCACCAAGTTCCGAAGCAAACCTGCGGTCCCGCTGGGCGGGAAGTACCGGCTCATCGATATTCCGATCAGCAACTGTCTGAACTCGCAGATCAATAAGGTTTTTGTCCTTACCCAGTTCAACTCGGCGTCCCTCAACAAGCACATTGTTCAGACTTACAAGTTCGACATGTTCTGCGGCGGATTCGTCGATATCCTTGCCGCCGAGCAGACTCCGGACAATCCGAACTGGTTTCAGGGCACTGCCGATGCGGTTCGGCAGAGCATCAAACATCTCCTGCCGTATACCGATGTGCAGTACATCATCGTTCTTTCCGGTGATCAGCTCTACCAAATGGATTTGCGGCGTGTAATCAGTTTCCACATCGAGCAGAAAGCCGACATCACGGTCGCCGCCGTGCCGGTATCCGCCGATTCGGCTACGAATTTGGGGCTCATGAAAGTTCAGGAAGATGGAAGAGCGATTTCCTGGCGGGAAAAGCCGAAATTTGAGGAGTTGCCGAAGATGCGCAGCACCAGTCGCCCCGACGGACGCGACTATCTCGCCAGCATGGGGATTTATGTCTTTCACAAGCAGCTCCTGACGGATCTGCTGACGGAATCCACGGCGATCGATTTCGGGAAGGAACTCATTCCTAACGCCATTCACAGTCGGCGGGTATCCGCCTTCATCTTCGATGGATACTGGGAGGACATCGGGACGGTTCGCTCGTTTTATGAAGCGAATCTTGCATTGACCGAGATTTCGCCCAAGTTCAGTTTCTACGACGTTAACATGCCGATTTACACACATCCCAGAAATTTGCCCGGATCAAAATTGAACAACTGCAACATCCATCAATCGATTGTCGCCGAGGGCTGCATTCTTAACGGTGCGGATGTCAAGCACTCCATCATCGGTGTTCGAAGCCGCATCGGAGGTGGAACAACCATCAAACATTCCGTCGTCATGGGTGCGGACCGCTTTGAGACCGTTGAACAGTTGGAGGAAAATGCGGCAAAGAAAATTCCCAGCATTGGAATTGGGAATCACTGCACCATCATCAACGCCATCATCGATAAAGATGTGCGAATCGGCGACAGCGTTTCTATCATCAACGCGCATAACCTGCAGGAGAAGGACGACGATCATTACAACATCCGGGACGGCATTATTGTCGTTCCGAAGGGATCCTTGATTCGCAGCGGCACGGTCATTTGAGTTTCAATCCCATGAATGAATTGTTGGCAGGCGCCCACGTCTCCATCGCCGGGGGCATGCACCTCGCATTCGAACGGGGCGCACGTCTGCAATGCACGGCTATTCAGATCTTCCTGAAAAGCAGCAACCAATGGAAAGCAAAACTGCTGACAGAGCAGGATCGGGTTCTTTTTCGGGAAGCGCGAGAGCGCAGCGCAATCAAGGCTGTCCTGGCCCATGACAGCTATCTGATTAACTTGGGGTCTCCAGACCGCGATTTGTATCGGAAATCTCTTGACGCTTTTGTGGAGGAGATGAAGCGTGCCAATTTCCTTGGTGTGCAGTCCCTGATCCTGCATCCCGGGGCGCATATGGGTGCAGGAATTACAGCGGGAATTGCTCGGGTTGCCAGGGCGCTCACGCGCGCCCTCGATTTGATCGAACCACCGGTTCAAATTCTCCTGGAGAATACGGCAGGTCAGGGGACCTGTATCGGTCACAGATTTGAACATCTGGCTGCCATTCTGGAACGGGTCCGGAATACGGACCGGGCCGGCGTTTGCCTGGACACGTGTCACCTGTTTGCGGCCGGATACGACATTCGCACGGCCGAAGGGTATGCTGAAACATTCCAGCAATTTGATCGCCTCATCGGTCTTGGAAATATACGGGCTTTTCACGTCAACGACAGCAAAAAGGAATTGGGCAGCCGGGTGGACCGCCACTTCCATATCGGCCAGGGCTTTATCGGCCTCAACGCCTTCCGCTTTCTGCTCAATGACAAACGATTCGCGGCGATACCGAAAATTCTGGAAACTCCCAAGGGTCCCGGTATCGAGGAAGATCTTATGAACCTCGCTACGCTCAAATCTTTGATCCCTGATCCCTGATTCTAAATCCCTCATCGCAGATTCAATCGGAAAGTCTGAAATTATCGAATTTCGAAGTGCCAGCTGCGCTGGCTTCCAATTCTGCGTTCGAAATTCCATGTTCGATATTCGAAATTTTAAATATTTTTGTTTAGTATTAACATGTCTCCACTCCGGTCTAAAATGCGGTGGCCGTCATGAGATCCCCGGAGCAGACGGACACAGTTAGCATAATGCCCACAAGGGAACTGAGGGGCTTCATGGGCACGCTGCAATGCAAGACTGCAGCTTTCCCGCCTATACGCCATGTCCATTCAACTCTTCCGAACCAAGAGTCTCGATGCGATTCTGCAGGAGAGTGTGGCTCCTGAGCGTCAGTTGAAGCGGGTTCTGGGCGCATTTGATGTCGTGATGCTAGGGATCGGCGCGATCATCGGAGCCGGAATTTTCGCGACTATTGGAACCGCTGCGGCAGGGGATCCTGCGCGGCCCGGGGCCGGGCCCGCATTGATTGTATCTTTTATTATCACGGGGATTGGCTGCGGATTCGCGGCGCTCTGTTACGCGGAATTTTCCGCGATGGTCCCTATTTCCGGCAGCGCCTATACGTATTCCTACGCGACACTTGGTGAGCTCGTGGCCTGGATCATCGGATGGGATCTGATCATCGAGTACGCTGTCGGCAATGTCGCCGTTGCAATCAGTTGGGCGAATTATTTCAAGACCTTTGTCGCAGGTTTCGGTTTGATCATTCCCGACTGGCTTTCCACGGACTTCCGAACGGCGCGGAAAATTCCGGGCCTTATGGCGCACGCCCCTCATCTGTTCGGTGTGCCGATCGTCTTCAATCTTCTTTCCATCGGCATCGTCACGTTAATCACGATCGTGCTTGTTCTTGGCATACGCGGGAGCTCTCGAACCAACACGGCCATGGTTCTCATAAAACTGGTTGTTCTGTCATTCTTCGTGTTCGTCGGCATTCACTACGTCAAGCCGGCGAACTGGACGCCTTTCGCCCCGAACGGCTGGGCGGGAATCCAGGCCGGGGCCGCTATTGTCTTTTTTGCATATATCGGGTTTGACGCTGTCTCAACGGTTGCAGAGGAGGTGCGCAATCCGAAACGCGATCTCCCGATCGGCATTATCGGATCGCTGATCGTCTGTACGATCATCTATATCATTGTCGCGGCGGTCTTCACGGGCATTATCCCCTATTCATCTCTCGTTCGGGTGCTTGCCACGCAGCAAGCGGAGCCGCTGACACTTGCGCTCCAATATGCCCGGATCGAACGGCCGCTGACACTTGCGCTCCAATATGCCCGGATCGAACGCTGGGGTGATCTATTCATCGGCATCGTGGCATTCGGCTCCGTTGTCGCGCATACCGCGGTGCTTCTCGTTTTCCAGCTCGGCCAGCCGCGGATCTTCTTCTCGATGGCGCGGGATGGGCTGCTTCCCCAGAGCTTTGCAAAAGTCCACCCCAGGTATCGGACTCCCTATGTGACCACAATTCTGACCGGCGCCGCCGTCGGGATCACATCTATGGTTACAAGCATCGATGAGATGGTGGACCTGACGAATATCGGGACACTGTTTGCATTCATTCTCGTGTGCATAGGTATTTTGATCCTGCGCAAACGGGATCCGGGGCGGCCGAGGGCTTTCCGCACACCGTTCGTCCCTCTGGTCCCGATTCTCGGGATTCTTTCCTGTCTATATCTGATGCTTGGCCTCCCGTGGATAACCTGGGTGCGTTTCGGCATTTGGCTGATCGTCGGTATGGTCATATATTTTTTCTATGGATTCAGACGAAGCCATCTGCACCGCGCCTCTTCCTAATCCGTTGGGAGATCCACCGGCTCTGCTGGTGAGGCAGCATAAGTTTGACAAATGCTGGAGTGTGCCTTTTCTCCCCGTTCTGACAGAAATCAAGAAGATAAGAACTGCGAAATATAGAATATCGAATGTCGAATGTCGAACCGCAGAAGTTGGGACCGCACTTCGAGATTCATCATTCGTTATTCGATATTCTGCGGTTCAAAAAGCTGCAGGGATATAGCATGATTCCCCTTCGGCCAGCAGGTCTGAGATCGATTTCCGTTTGAACAGTTGCATAAATGAACTCGAGATTCGGAATTCGAGATTAAAAACCGATAAAGAATGGAAGGACCACCATAATCGCGAATTTCGAATTTCAAATCTCGAATCGCTACAATGCCTTTAATTTTGCATACCTCTCAACCAGAGTCTTTTTTCCAACGCGGCTGAAAGTGACTGTGAGCTTGATTTCGTTCCCGGCGCGCTCCCGGCTGAGCACAATTCCATCGCCGAACTGTTCATGGCGGACCCGCATGCCGGCTTTGAACAAAGGCCCGGAACTTGACCCTTCATCTGCTCTTTGCGAGGA
>JBEKKY010000003.1:0-34784 GCA_050010475.1 Acidobacteriota bacterium
GCTTGCGCGAGCTGTCCGAAGAGGGATTGGTTGAATGGAATGATTCCACCGTCCGCCTTAGCCCTGCCGGCATGCTTCTTTCCAACGAAATCTTTCAACGATTCATCTGACCCCCTTATGAAAAACTTACCGATTGATTTGAGAAGCGATACCGTCACAAAACCCACAGCTGAAATGCGGGCGGCAATGGCTGCCGCCGAGGTAGGGGACGATGTTTTTCTGGACGACCCTACAGTCAATCACCTGCAGATGCGGGCGGCGCAGATTTTTCGCAAGGAAGCCGCCCTATTCGTCCCCTCAGGAACAATGGGGAATCAAATTGCGATTAACATTCACACGCGGCCAGGACAGGAAGTGATCACGGAAGCACATGCGCATGTTTTTGAATTCGAGATGGCGGCCATGGCAGCCATCAGCGGAGTTCAGGCCCGCCCGGTTCCAACTCCGGAAGGCATCCTGGATTGGGACAGGATTCGAGGCGCCATACGCCCAAAGATTTATTACAGAGCTCAAACCGGTTTGATTGCCCTGGAAAACACGAACAACATGGCAGGAGGAACGGTCTATACCAAAGCTCAGATTGACGACATCTGCGACCGTGCGCACGCTGTTGGACTGCCTGTACATCTGGATGGCGCCCGGATTTTCAATGCCGCGACCGCACTGAACACGGAGGTAGCAAGCCTTACGCAAAATTGCGATTCCGTGATGTTCTGTCTGTCCAAGGGTCTCGCAGCCCCCGTAGGTTCCATGCTGGCCGGTTCAAGAGAGTTTATTGAAAGAGCTCGCATCGTGCGAAAGATGCTGGGCGGGGGGATGCGACAGGTTGGAGTGCTTGCCGCAGCCGGCCTGATCGCCCTTGAAAAGATGCCGGGGCGGCTGAAGGAAGATCATCGTAACGCCCGATTGATGGCGGAATTGCTCAGCGAGGCGCCTGCTTTGGATGTGCAGCCGGAAAAAGTGCAAACCAACATCCTCATGGTTGGCGTTTCCCGCACGGGATTTGACAGCGAAGGGTTGTCGGCTGTTCTTAAAGAAAACGGAGTTCTGGTTTCCTTATTGGACCCGGGCAGGATACGGCTTGTAACGCATAACGATGTTGACGGCGAGCAAATCCGGCTGGCCGCCGGCATTATCAAGAAAGTGACTGGAGAGAAAAGTCGATGATTCCGGATGTGTCGACAGAAGGCAAAATTTTACAGGAGTCAATCCGCAATTTTGCAGAAAAGGAAATGCTTCCTCATGTCATGGAATGGGATGAAGCTCAGCATTTTCCAATAGAAATCGTTCCCAAGATGGCGGAGATGGGAATTCTGGGCGCGATTATCCCAACGGATTTCAACGGCGCAGGACTGTCCTACCCGGAGTATGTTGTTGTAGTGGAGGAACTATCGCGTATCGATGGATCGGTTGGGCTCTTTGTCTCGGCCCACAATTCACTTTGCACCAATCACATTTATCTTTTCGGATCGGAGGAACAGAAACGCTTCTATCTTCCTGAGCTGGCATCGGGCAAGAAAATCGGGGCCTGGGGGATTACTGAAGCAGGCTCCGGAAGCGATGCCGGAAGCATGCGAACTACCGCTGTGAGAGACGGGACCCATTATGTCCTCAATGGATCAAAGCACTTTACTACCAATGCTTCCGTTGCCGGGACTTATGTGGTTATGGCGCTCACCAATCCTCGTACGAAAGAGATTTCGGCATTCATACTAGACCGGGATACTCCGGGGCTGTCGATAGGCAAAAAAGAAAACAAATTGGGTATGCGCGCCAGCGATACAGCGAGTATTATTTTGGAGGATTGCCGCATCCCAGCCAAGAATCTGCTCGGCGGGGAAGGCGCCGCTTTTCAAGATTGCATGCAGATTCTGGATGCAGGTCGGATAGCAATTGCCGCCCTTGGGGTGGGCATGGCTCAAGGCGCCTATGAACATGCCTTGCGGTATGCAAAAGAAAGGCAACAATTCGGCCAGACCCTATCGGAATTCCAGGTCATCCGATTCAAGCTGGCGGATATGGCCACAGAGATTGACGCCGCACGACTTTTGACCTTGCGCGCCGCGGCAATCAAGCAGGAAGGGAAAAAGACAACCAGGGAATCTTCGATGGCAAAACTCTTTTCAAGCGAAGTGGCCGTAAGGGTAGCCGGCGAAGCCGTTCAGATCCACGGCGGATACGGATTTATAAAGGACTTTCCTGTGGAGAAATACTACCGGGATGTCCGACTGTGCACGATTGGTGAAGGTACGAGTGAAATTCAGCGCATGATTATCGCGCGAGAGATTCTCCAGTAATTCGACTATGGTCAAAACAGATGCCATTGACGCGCAAGGGCAGGAGTTTATCCGACGGGTTCTCGAAGGAGACTTTCGAGCAATCGCGCGACTTGTAACTCTGGTTGAGAACGGGTCGCGCGAAGCCATTCCTTATTTGCGTGAGCTTTTCCCGCATACCGGTCATTGCTTCAGTATTGGGATTACCGGCGCACCGGGCGCAGGAAAGAGCACTCTGGTCGATAAGCTTGCGGAGTCCTATCGCGCGTTGGATAAGAAAGTCGGAATTATTGCGGTCGATCCGACAAGTCCATTTACCGGGGGCGCCATTCTGGGAGACCGCATCCGAATGCAATCGCACAGCACGGATCCCGGCACGTTCATTCGAAGCATGGCAACCAGGGGCCACATTGGCGGCCTCACGCGTACAGCAGCAGATGTCGTAACGGTGCTGGATGCCGCCGGATTCGATATTGTGCTCATCGAGACTGTCGGGGTGGGGCAAGGCGAGGTTGAAGTGGCCAAGATCGCGGATGCGACCGTCGTGCTCATAGTCCCGGGAATGGGAGATGATATTCAGGCAATGAAAGCGGGAATCATGGAAATCGCCGACATATTCGTGATCAACAAATCGGATCACGCAGGCGCCGATCGAACGGAAGCCGAATTGCGAGCCCTGCTCTCGATGAATTGCACCAGGGCCGATGGTTGGATTCCCGCCGTCATCCGCACGATTGCCTCTTCAGGGGAAGGACTCGGGGAATGTTTGCAGGCCATTGATGAATACCGGGTGTTTTGGGCAAACTCAAAAGTGCGGCGCGAAGAAACGGTCCGGCTTCAAATGGAGCGATTGCTGGAACTGGCATGCCAGCAGGCGCGTGAGGGCCTTTTAAATGACAGTGCGACGGCATCTCGAATCCACGAGCTTGCGCTACTGATGGCAGATCGAAAGATGGATCCATTCACTGCGGCGGAAGAAGTGATTAAGCTGCACACACTCCGGTGGAAGACCAGCGCGGAGTGTTAAATCCGGCTCTGTCTCCCAAAGGCCTGCACGGGAATTCCTTGCGTCGCTCACCTGCTCTCATTCGCCTAAGAGCTTCCAAAGTGCCTCCCGTACGGTTTCCTTTCAAAATACTCTCAGGGCTGCTAAGATGCGCGGGAAATATTTGGGAGATGCGGCAAGCCAGCCCCTTACTTTTGACTTCCTTCTGGGGAGACGAGTCATAATGGAAAATGTAAAAATCGGAATCATTGGCGGAAGTGGACTTTACGAAATGCCGGGACTGACTGACAGGAGCGAAGCGGAATTGGAGACCCCGTTTGGCGCTCCCTCCGATCGCCTAGTGTTTGGCACGCTTTCAGGTCAAAGGACGGTTTTTCTGGCGCGGCATGGTCGCGGACATCGATGGATGCCGTCGGAGCTCAATTTTCGGGCCAATATTTACGCCATGAAAATGCTGGGCGTTGAACGCATTCTATCGGTAAGCGCAGTCGGATCACTTAAAGAAGAACTCGCGCCGCTTGACATTCTTTTGCCCGACCAGTTTGTGGACCGGACACGGAGGCGCATTTCGACATTTTTCGGCGACGGTCTGGTCGCGCATATCTCGTTTGCTGATCCCGTGTGTCCGGATTTGCTTCAGCAGGTTCATCGGGCATCTAACAAAGCAGGGATCGCGTCAAAAAAAGGAGGAACCTACGTTTGCATGGAAGGGCCTGCCTTCTCGACCAAAGCCGAGTCCAATATTTACCGAAGTTGGGGAATGGATGTGATCGGAATGACCAATCTGCAAGAGGCGAAGTTGGCCAGAGAAGCGGAAATCTGCTATGTCACCATCGCGCTCGTCACCGACTATGACTGCTGGCACGAGTCGCACGAAACGGTGAGCGTCGATATGATTGTCGCGAACCTGCAAAAAAATTGCCAGGCCGCACAGTCCATCATTGCACAAACGATTCAGGATCTTCGATTCGAGAGGAACTGCCAGTGCGGGGACGCTCTGAAATATGCGCTGATTACCGATAAAGCGCTGGTGTCCAATCAGACAAAAAAACGGCTCCAGTGCATTATCGGAAAATATTTTTCATAACACTGGTGGAAGATTCCGCTGGGAGATTGGGATGGGAATACTGGTTGTCGGTTCGGTTGCACTTGATTCAATCAAAAGCCCCTTTGGCAGCAAAGACGACGTACTGGGTGGAGCCGCCACCTATTTCAGCATTGCCGCCAGCTATTTCACTGATGTCAGCATTGTCGCCGTTGTAGGCGACGATTTTCCCGAAGAACATGCCGGCTTGCTCCGCCAGAAGGGAATCGATCTCTCAGGTTTGGAGCGCCAACCTGGAAAGACTTTCAGGTGGAAAGGGGAATACGGGCCGGATCTGAACACCCGCACCACTTTAGACACGCAGCTTAATGTTTTTGCAGATTTTTCTCCGAAGCTGCTGCCTCCCCATCGTACAAAGGATTACCTTTTTCTAGGAAATATCGGTCCTGACTTGCAGCGTTCCGTTTTTGAACAGATGAAACGTCCTATGCTCGTTGGCTGCGACACGATGAACTACTGGATCGAGAATCAAAGGGAGTCCTTGCTGAAGACCCTTTCGCTGATCGATTTGTTGGTGATCAACGATTCAGAAGCCCGGGAGCTGGCTAATGAAGCCAATCTGATCCGGGCTGCACGGCGAATTCTCTCCTGGGGTCCCAAAACCCTGGTGATCAAAAGAGGCGAATACGGCGCATGCATGTTTGGCAGCGAATCGATTTTCATCGTGCCGGCATTCCCTGTGGAGGAGGTACTGGATCCGACAGGGGCAGGGGACTCCTTTGCGGGAGGCATGATGGGATATCTCGCCGCAACCGGGCTTCACGACGACGCTGCGATTCGCAGAGCAGTCGTTTTCGGCTCCGTTATGGCGTCGTTCAACGTCATGGATTTCGGCCCACACAGCCTGAGCAACCTTACCTATCCCGAAATAGTGTCTCGTTATCGCGAATTTCGTAAGATCTGTTTTTTTGAAGACATGCTCCTGAAAACTCCAAGACTCTAAAGCTTGGAGTGCTGGAGCCTTTGAGGCTAAAATCGGGCTTATGTCTATCAATACAAAGCGGTCGCTACTGTTGTCGTTGTTTTCCGTTCTTCTTGCCGGCTGCGCATTGGTGCTGGCTCAGACGGGGACGGCTCAAAAGCCGCAACCGAAAAAGAATGTGACTCTGGAGGACGCTAAGGTTTACCGGGAAGCGATGATCTGGTTCAAAAAGGCAGAAGCCATGATCGGAACTTCAAAAGAAAACAGCGACGAACAAATGGAGTGTTTTTTGAAGGCAATCCAGATTATGCCTGATTTCCTGGAGGCTCACTACAACTTGGGGTTGATTTATGCCAGCCGAAAACAGATGAAGGAGGCAACAACGGAGTTCGAAAAAGTATTGAAGATTGAGCCCAAGTTCGATCCGGGCATTTATTTTCTTCTGGCTTCGGCATACCAGGAATCCGGGAATAGCGACGCCGCCATGGGCGCTCTGGAAGAAGGGCTTCAACGCAAGCCTGGCGATGCCAAGATGCTCAGAGCACTGGCCTATCTACAATTCACCAACCGGAAAGACACCGCTGCCATCCGGAGTCTTCAGCAACTCCTCGAAATGGATCCGACCGACGTGTCATCTCGAATTGACCTCGCACAGCTGTTTCAGCGAAACAATGATCTTGAGCAGTCGATCAGCAATTACCAGGATGCGTTGAGGGTCGCCCCGGGGAATTTCTCGGCGCATTCCAACCTCGGTGTGATTTATTTGAAACAGAAGAAATACGCCGAAGCAGCCGCAGAACTCGAGTCGGCGAATCAGGCAATGCCAGGCGATGCTGAAGTGCTTGAAAAGCTGGGGGATGCCTATTCTTTCCAGCGTCAGTACTCGAAATCGGCAACTGCGTACAAAGCGACGCTCGAAAGGGCAGGGGACAGGGCTGCGATTTACGCTAAACTCGGATTCAGTCTGGCAAGCATGAATCAAGCGGCCGAAGCCGCAACTGCGTTGGAAAATGCGATGCGTCTTGATCCGAAGAATTCCGAGACCCTTTTTTTGCTGGGCGATTTATACGGAGAATTGAAGCGGCCCGATGATGCGATTTCAGCCTATCAACGTTCTCTGGAGATCAATCCGAAGCAAAAGGAAGTGCATTACAACCTGGGCACATTGTATGCGGAGCAGAATCGACTGGATGACGCGATGGTGGAACTAAATACAACGGTCCAGCTGGATCCGGATTATTATCCCGCATGGGCCAACCTCGCGGCTGTTTCAGAAAAGCTGGATCGGGATACCGAAGCGATCAAGGCCCATGAAAAGCTGGTCGCTCTGGGGAAAGCGCAATCTTTAAACTATTTTCGCCTGGGAGTGTTGTATGCCAAAGTCAATCAACCGGATCCTTCAATTGCGGCTTTCGCAAAGGCGATCGAACTGGAACCGGACAAATACCGCGCGATCTTGCGCGAAGAATTGAAGAAAGTTCATTCAGTTCTTGACAGCGTACGGTATAAGGAAGGCTTTGCCCGCCTTCTTAACTCGCCTGGGCGTTAGCGATATTTTCGGCTTGATTCTTCCGAGCTCTCTTCAGGAAACCCTCCAACTCCTCGCCGGACAATTTATAAAGGTTCTGAGGATTGCCCGGTGGCTGGTTTTTCCACCGTTTGTGTCCCCAGAGCCACGATTCCGGTTGGTCACGGATAATCCCTTCCAGGATTTCATTGAAGCGCCTCGTGTTGATTTCCAAATCGCGGTTCATCTCGCCGGTGTGAGTGACGTCGATCGGCGGAAGAAATTTTATCGTATACCGGCCGTTGCGCATTGGCGTTAAATAACCGGGAAGAACGGGAGCTTCCGTTCGAAGGGCAAACAGAGCAACGCTCATAGTAGTTGCTGCGGGAATGCCGAAAAGGTCGACAAATATTCCTTCCTGAACGCTCGTGTTTTGATCCATCAGAATGCCTGCCGCCCCGCCGGATGCCAGGTTCTTCAGAACGGGGCGGGCAGAGTTTTTCTTGTTAATAACGCGATTCCCTTTCGATTCGCGGATCTTTAAGAGATATTGTTCCAAAATCGCATTATCCAGCGGGCGTGTGATAAAGCTGAGCGGATATCCATGCAACGCGTGTGCTGCAGGCAAAAGCTCCCATGAGCTGAAATGTCCGGTAAGGTAAAGAATCCCTTTCCCTTTAGCATGGGCCGTTCTGTAATTCTCCAACCCCTCGGTGCGATCATATTCAACAAGTGCGGAGATATTCTCCCTGCTGAGAGATTGAAGGCGGCTTATTTCCAGTAAATTCATGCCTGTGTTTTGAAAGCTTTTCCGCGCGATGCGGTTTCGTTCGCGATCCGTCAGGTCGGGGAACGCAATTCTCAGGTTCACTGCAGCGACATGCCTGTGCGCAAAATCCAGATAATAGGTGATGGTCGCCAGGAATCGTATGAGCCTGATGCCCAATGGCCGCGGAATTGTTTGAAAAAGCCAAATGAACAGACGCACCAGACAGTAAATGAGATAGGAATCCAATTTATCGCACCTCTAGAGGATGATATACTTTCCCGACACTATTGAAACTGACCGACAGGAATATGACGACTAGGTTCCTTTTTACCTGCATTCTGGTGGTTGCGGTTATTTCGGCTGCCGCGCCGATCTGGGCTGGCTACAAAGCCCATCCATGGAACATAAACGCGCGCGAAAGCTATCCTGCAACGCTCACTAGCGAGGGAGTTACGATAGCTGTTGAGCCTCTTTTTACTGACGGTCTGGCCGCCCGCGTGTTCGACAAAAACGACATGATTACACGCGGCATTATGCCGTTGGCCTTGATGATTTTCAATGATAACGACTTCCCCATTGAGGTGGATGGACAATCCATCGAATTGATTCATGATAAGGACCAAATCCGGACTCTCTCCCCAAACGAAGTGGTGAGCCGACTCTTTGGGAAGGATAAATCATGGGTGCCTCAGCCAATTCCACGGGCAACGAGATCGGAGCGTAATACGGATGCGCTGGACGATTTTGATGCCAAGTTCCTGATGAACAAAACTGTTGCTCCACACAACAAAGGGGGAGGTTTTCTTTACCTTCATATCCCGGGTTCCACCGATCTGAATTCATATCTCTCGAATTCTGTTGTTTATATCCCCAACATCTACCGGCGCGACAATGGTTCCCGCATGATTTTCTTTGAGATCGGTCTCAACGCTGCAATTGCCCCTGGGAGTCGGGGATGATTTTGCATCGCCATGACGCACCATGATGCGGAAATAGAATCGCCCTATCGTGAAGTTCTTACGGGCATTCTGGCCTTTTCCACCTTCGCAGAAGCAGAAGAAACGCTCCGAAAACTTGAGATTTTACGCAAGCAGTATCAGTCGGCGGGCGACAAAAAAGGAGTGGAGTATTGCCGCCGGATTGCGGTTCTGGGGCGCCGCCGGGCCGAGATCATCAGCCGCAATAAGAGGGTACGCCTGCAGAAACGGCTTCAGAAAAAGGAAATTGCCAACTGGTTTCGGATATGGCTGGAAACTCCCGCTCTTTTTAAAGACTGGCTGTCATTAAGAATGTGCACGGAAGAATTCAAGAAACTCCTGGAGGCGGACCGTCCGTGAAGAATTCAAAAGGGAAATATGAAGAATGAGTGCCGACGGCTGCTCGCCTATTGCTTGAGAAAAAATGGCACCGGGCCGTACGGCTCGTGGATCACCAGGGGACCTCGGAAAGCCGGGCTGAATTGAAAGGCAAGCGCTCTTTTTCCGCATCTACATGAACTCTGTGATTCCGAACAATGCCCTTTTCGGCAACTATAACAACAAAACACGGCCTTTAGCGGACCGGGGAAAAGTCCGCGAAGTGAAGACCACCGGCCCCAGTGATGCAATTCAATGCCGGGTTTCGAAAACAATTACCGCGGCCGGCGGAATTTGCTACCATAACAGCTCATTTTCTTGAGGGAATCACATGGAAGACCGGGTTTTCAATAACCTTCCCGGGACGAGAGATCTGTTGCCCGAGGAGATTGCGTGCTGGCATTTAGCAGAGGATCGCGCGCGGCGTGTTTTTGATCAATATGGATACCTCGAAATTCGAACTCCAATTATTGAGCCTACGGAATTGTTCGCACGCGGAATCGGAGGAGACACGGATATCGTCGGCAAGGAAATGTACACATTTGAGGACCAAAGCAGCCGATCGGTTACCCTCCGTCCGGAAGCGACGGCTTCGGTTGTCAGGGCATTTGTTCAGAATGCCATGTACCGAGGAGGGGGAGTTAGAAAACTGTACTATATCGGCCCCATGTTTCGGCATGAGAAAAAGCAGAAGGGGCGATGGCGTCAGTTTTATCAGATAGGCGCTGAATCTCTCGGTTCCGATCATCCTGCCGTGGACGCCGAAATGATTGAGATGGCTCTGTGGCTTCTCGAATCTCTCGGCATTCAAGCAAGACTTCTCTTGAATTCAATCGGCTGCGGCCAGTGTAGGCCTCGCTATCTGGATATCCTCAGGCTTGAATTGCAGAAATATCTTCCCAGCCTTTGTGAAGATTGCCGCCGTCGCTCCGCAACGAATAGCCTTAGAGTCTTTGACTGCAAAGTGGAAAGCTGCCAACCGCTTATTGAAAAACTGCCGGTTATCACGGATCACCTGTGCTCGGAGTGCAACGATCATTTTGCCAGGGTAAAAGGCTATCTTCATAACGCTCAAATTGGATATGAAATTGTTCCAAGGCTCGTTCGAGGGCTGGATTACTACGTTCGAACAACCTTTGAAATTGTAAATGGTGATTTGGGCTCACAAAATGCTCTCGTCGGCGGTGGGCGATACAATGGACTTTCCGAAATCCTGGGCGGTCCGCCAGTGCAGGCGATCGGATTTGCGATGGGATTGGACAGGCTAGTAATGGTTTTGCCCAAAGAGCAGGGTGACGCCTTTCAATGGAAGCCGGAACTGTTTCTGGTTTTTATGGGCGAACCTGCTTTCGTGAGGACACTTGAAATCGCCCGATCTTTGCGGAGACGGGGACACCGCTGCGATCTCGATTTCTCCGGGGGAAGCATCAAAAGCCAGATGCGGCTTGCAAACAAGTTCGGGGCTGAGCATGTGCTGATCATTGGGGAAGATGAATTGGCCCAAGACCGATATTCCATCAAGAGATTGGAAGATTCAAAACAGTGGCACGTCACGCTTCCCGAACTGATCGAATATCTTGCTTCACATAAAAAGAAGGAGCCAGGAGCCAGAAGCATGACGCCGGAATAAAAAGCTGAAATTTACATTCTGGCTTCTTGCTTCTGGCACCTTGAGTTTCCCCATGAATAAAATCCGGGTGCTGCCTGAAATCCTCGCCAACAAAATCGCGGCAGGTGAAATTGTCGAGCGACCGGCTTCCGTGGTCAAAGAACTCCTGGAAAACTCCATCGACGCTCATTGTCGAACGCTTCATGTCTCCGTACTTTCCGGAGGCAAACGCCTCATTCAAGTTCGGGATGACGGGGAGGGGATGAACCCGGATGATGCCATCCTTGCATTTGAGCATCATGCAACAAGCAAGCTTCAAAATGCTGAAGATCTGGCCGCCATTGCGACCTTGGGGTTTCGGGGAGAGGCACTCCCCTCGATTGCATCGGTTTCACGCTTGACGCTGAAAACGCGGCCGCAAGATCCAGACTCCATGTCCGGGACGGAAGTTGAAATTCAGGGCGGCGTCATGCGATCTGTAAAGCCGGTGCCCTGGGACAGGGGCACTGAAATAACTGTCCGCGACCTGTTCTTTAATGTCCCGGCGAGGAGAAAGTTTCTCCGGTCGCACGATACGGAACTGGGGCATATTGCAAGGCTGGTGACCCATTATGCGCTTGCGCATCCTGAGATCCGTTTCGCCTTGGAAAGCGACGGGCGCACGCTGATCGACGCGGTGGCGGTTTCAGAACTCGAGGAACGAATCTACCAGATTTTCGGCGAAAGATTCCTCGATAACCTGGTTGAGCTTTCCGGGCAGGCTGGTTTCGTGAAGATCCGCGGCTTCAGTTCACGTCCGCACGAGCAGCGAACGAATACCTATTCTCAGTTTTTTTATGTGAACCGGCGAATGGTTCGTGACAAAGTGATTACGAGTGCGATCCGGCAGGCATATCACAATTGCATGCCGGCCTCGGCGTATCCGGTCGTTATTCTTTTTGTCGAATTGCCTTTTGACGAGGTGGACGTCAATGCTCATCCGGCCAAAACCGAGATACGCTTTCGCGATCAGAGCGCCATTCACAAGTTGGTGCAGGACACCATCGAGCAAGCCCTTGTAAAGAGTGCTTCGGTCCCCCAGTATGAGCATCGCGGTTTAACTGCGCCCGATCCGGCAATACCCGGCCAATCTTACCCGGCGCGCGTCAATGCTTTTCAAAATCAAGGTGAGGAAGCTTTTGATTTCACATCTCCGGCTGTTTCGACAAACCCGTTCCAGCGCGCCCTTAATTATCCGTTCCGCGAGTTGCCCACGTTTACGCCAGCGAAACACGAAGATCATGCTTCGTTGCGGATCGTGCCCGATATGTTGATCGGATCTCCCGTAGAATCAAGTCGCCCATTTCAGTCAAGCGCTGTGCGGATTCTAGGGCAACTCCAGGACAGCTACATTATCGCCTGCGATAATCAGGGGCTGCTGATCATCGACCAGCATGTGGCACATGAACGGATCCTCTATGAAAAGATGGCCGCAGCAGCCCGGAACAGTACCGTCGAAACTCAAGGGCTGCTGGTACCCCTTTCGCTCGACCTCCCTCCGCACCAAGTCGCATTGCTCGAACGGATGATTCCCGAACTGAACAGAAACGGCTTCGTTGTTGAACATTTCGGCGGAAATTCCGTATTGGTCCGTTCGGTCCCGGCCATTGCGGGGGATTCAGACTGTCGAAAGCTCCTTTCCGAGATTCTCGAGGGCCTGGAACAAGAGGAGAGGATCTTGGATCTGGAACGGATACGGGACCGAATAGCCGTCAGTACCGCCTGCCGTGCTGCAGTCAAAGTCAATATGTCTCTCACAACGGAAAAAATGCAGTGGCTGCTCGATCAATTGGCACTCACGCGCATACCGACCAATTGCCCTCATGGAAGACCGGTCATTCTTCGATTTACGATTTATGAAATCGAGAGGAATTTCGGCCGGATATGATTCCGGTGGTTCGTTGTCGCGGGTTAGTGATAAGAAAAAACATCGCTAACCGCGAATCACTAACAACTAACCACCTGCAACAAGCCAGCCGATATAAGCTCTAGAATATTGAATGGCATTGGTATGGCAGATGTAAATCAGGATTTCACGGAAGACATAAAGACATACATCGTGATCAACAAACCGCTTCAGGTTCGGTTTGTGGATGACCAGAATTCCGCGACCTACTACAGCGTGATCAGGGACATTTCCGAAGGAAGGCTCGTGATTGCCTGGCCTACCCGTGGCGGGACTCGCATGCTCGTGCATAGAGATCAGATCCTGGATTTTTCTTTCATGCACGAAGGTGCACCGCATGAGTTCTCCGGCCTCGTGGATGAAATGAGTGCGGAACCAGCGCCTCAGATCACTGTTATCATGAGCACCGCAATTGCAACAGTGCAGAGGCGGCAGAATTTTCGTGTCAAGTCCATGATTCCGGTCACAATCGGAGGCTCGATAAAGAATGCCAAAGACGGTTCGCTAACGGCTCTGCACATTCGGACTATCGCCAACGATATCAGCGCGAGCGGCATGGCAATTGTATATTCAAACCTGATTCCGGAAGATACACTGCTTGAAGTGAAACTGGCATTGCCAGACAATGCCAGCCCAATCAATATTCCCTGCTGCGCGGTATATTCCCAAATGTCCGGTGAAGAAGCCGCCATGTACCGAATCGGCATTCGTTACCTTGCCGTAAGTGAATCGGATCGAGCGCGGATCGTGCGGTACGTCTATCGCACTCAACTAAAGAGTTTCCGCCTGTAATTCAAAATTCCCAATTCCAAATTCATCCATTTAAAAGTCCCGATTGGGAATCTGGAATTTGGAATTTGAAATCTCAGTAGGTACTTTGTTGAAGTGAGAGGTCTGAAACCGCTCCCATTCGTCGGAATCTGACATAACGTTGGCGCCTGAGCTCGGCGCCCGGCTCTTCCAGCATTGATTCCAGGCAGGGCCTCAGTTGCCGATCCAGGAGATCTGCGGCTGCGTCGTAGTCCGTGTGGGCGCCTCCGGGGGGTTCCGGCACGATCTCGTCAATAATCCCCAGCGATTTCAGATCCGAAGCGGTAATTTTCAAAGCTGTTGCGGCGGCATCAACATGTTCCTGGTCTTTCCATAAAATTGCGGAGCATCCTTCGGGCGTGATGACGGAATAGATCGCGTTCTCCTGCATCAGGATCCGGTTGCCGACGGCAATCGCCAATGCACCGCCACTCCCCCCTTCTCCAACGATGCACGCAATCACCGGCACTTGCAGCCGGGCCATTTCTCGGAGATTGTAGGCAATCGCTTCGGCCTGTCCCCGTTCTTCCGCGCCTACCCCCGGGTATGCGCCGGGCGTATCGACAAAACAAATGATCGGACGAGAGAATTTGTCGGCAAGCTTCATGGCCCGCATCGCCTTGCGATACCCCTCCGGCTGTGCACACCCAAAGTTTCGATGCTGGCGCTGCCTAATATCCCGACCCTTTTGATGGCCCACAATCATTACCGGGGTTCCATGGTAAACAGCCATCCCCGTGACAAGCGCCGGATCGTCTCCGAAACGGCGGTCGCCATGAATTTCTGTGAAATTCTGGAAAAGTCTTTCGACATAGTCCAGCGTGTAAGGACGCAAATCATGCCGTGCCAAAAGTGTCCGTTGATAGGCAGCGCCGACGAGGTTTTTGCGCTGCCCTTCCGCATCGGCGCGCAAATGACCTGCTTCCTTCTGCACCGAATCGTTGGCTTCCATCATTGTGCCCCTTTACCTAGGCCCTTTGACACGGCGGCGGGCGAGCGGCCGCTCGCCCAGCTAGTTCAAAACATGAACCGACCCTGGACCACAGATACTTTCAATCTGCTCGATCAGCTCAGAGCTCGATTTCACTTTTACAAAATCCGCAGACTGAATGTTAACACGGAAATCCGAAGGATAATACAATTCCAGCTCGACCCCGGTCTCCCCGCGGTGTTGTTCCAGCAAGCGATGGAGCATGGTCGCAGACCCGGGAGACAGGTCTGAGAGGCATGCCCGGATGCATAGCGTTTTCGCGTTGCGCTCCGCAATGCCTGCGAGAGGCTGCAGATCCGAAGCGATCAGCTTGTGGGTTCTCTCGTCTTCCGCTTCAAACCGCCCTGAAATGAGAATAGGACAATCGGCAGTCATGTAGGACTCAAACTTAGAATAGGATCCGGGGAAGACGACCGTTTCAACGGCGCCTGTAAGATCTTCAAGAGCAAAAACCGCCATCAGGTCGCCCTTCTTGGTCCGTCGTGTGCGGAAATCTGTCACGATTCCTGCAATCCGGCATTCCGTGCTTTTGCCCTCGCTGATCAAATCGGCAATTGTTTTTTTGCTGAAACGCGATAGTTCCGCAGCAAAGCGATCCAACGGATGACCGGAAACATAAAACCCCAAGGTTTCCTTTTCGAATGCAAGGCGCTGCTCTGCCGGCCATTCCGGAATGGCCGGTGGCGCTGGCTCAGCGATCGCGGCGGGTCCGGAGACAAAATCGGAAAAAAGTCCTTTTTGGCCGCTCTCGCGATCACGTCGGACTTTTTGCCCGTATTCGATGGCGGTATCAATCAGAGCCATGCACTGGGAACGCTTCCAGCCAAGGGAATCCAACGCACCGCTTTTGACCAGGCTTTCCAGAACCCTTTTGTTCAACGAGCGCGTGTCCACTTCCTCGCAAAAATGGAACAGACTCCGGAAACGTCCATGCTGAGCCCGAAATTCCAGGACTGATCGAATCGCGGCTTCTCCCACATTCCGGATTGCCAGCATTCCAAACCGGATTGCTGCATCCATAGAACGGAAATCGAGTGCGCTTTCATTGATGTCCGGTGGAAGCACCCGGATGCCCATATCTTTGCATTCGGCAATGTACATCACGATCTTTTCGGTGTTTCCGATTTCACTCGAAAGGAGCGCGGCCATAAACTGCACGGGATAGTGAACCTTCAGATATGCAGTTTGATAGGCCAGCAAAGCGTAAGCGGTGCTGTGCGACTTGTTGAATCCGTACTGCGCAAACTGCTCCATGAGATCAAATACCTGGATTGCCGTTTTTTCAGCGATTTTGTTCTTCCTCGCACCCTCGATGAACTTGTCGCGCATCGATTGCATGACCGACGCCATTTTCTTCCCCATGGCTTTCCGGAGAATGTCCGCCTGCCCGAGGGAAAAGCCAGCCATTTTGCTGGCAATCTGCATTACCTGCTCCTGGTAGACGATTACCCCGTAGGTCTCTTTAAGAATCTCCTCCAGGACCGGATGGGGGTAGCGGACTTCGATCAAACCCTGCTTGCGCTTAATAAAATCCGGAATCATGTCCATCGGTCCGGGCCGATATAACGCATTTAATGCGATCAGATCTTCGAACCGTTCCGGTTTCAGGCGCCGCAATTCGGTCTTCATCCCGCCGCTTTCAAACTGGAAAATTCCATTGGTCTTTCCTTCAGAAAAAAGTTCGAAAACCTTGGAGTCGGTCAGCGGGATGGAAGCTAAATCCAGGTCGATCCCTTTTTCCTCCCGGATACGACGAATTGCGCTGTCAATCACGGTAAGGGTGGTCAGAGCCAGGAAGTCCATTTTGAGAAGACCGATGGATTCCAAATCCTTCATGCTGTATTGGGTTGTGATTTCCTCCTTATTGGTTTTCTGCAGCGGCAAGAGTTCGACAAGAGGCTTTGGTGCGATAACCACTCCAGCCGCGTGAGTGGAGGAATGCCGCGACAGTCCTTCCAAACGCTTGCCGATTTCAATCAGGTTCGCGATCTGGGGATTTTTCATCTCCTCCTTCAGGCGCGGCTCCTGTTCGAGGGCCCTGTCGATCGTGGCATTCAGCTCTTCCGGAATCAGTTTCGCGATGCGGTCAACATCGGCATATGGAATATCCAGGCTTCTGCCGACGTCCCGAATGACGCCTTTTGCAGCCATCGTGCCGAAGGTGATGATCTGGCAGACATTGTCGCGGCCGTATTTTTTGGTGACATATTCGATCATGTCCGCCCGGCGGTTCATACAGTAATCCATGTCGATATCGGGCGGGGCAATGCGTTCGGGATTCAGGAAACGCTCAAAGAAAAGCTCATATTGAAGGGGATCGATATCGGTGATGCGAAGACTGTATGCAACCAGGCTGCCCACAACCGAACCGCGCCCCGGTCCGACCGGAATGGAATGGTCGCGGGCATACTTGATTAAATCCCAAACGATCAGAAAATAGCTTGAAAACTGCATCTTCTTGATCATTTCAATTTCGAAATCGAGGCGCTCGTCATAAACGGAGAGAGGATGCTTGAGATCTCCTTGCGCCCAGAGAGCTTCGAGATGGCTGCGTCGTGCTTGGAACCCTTCCCGTACGGTCTTTTCGAAATAGCTGTCGGAAGTAAATCCGGGAGGGACGTCAAACGGAGGCAGCGCTTGCTCCGTTTCGATTTTGAGGTTGCAACGCTCCGCAATCCTAAGCGTGTTCTGCAAAGCCTCCGGAATTTCGCTCCAGAGCAGATTCATTTCATCGAAGGATTTGAAATAGAACTGATCGCTCTCATAACGCATGCGGTCCTGCTGACTCACAAGCTTTCCGGTGCCGATACAGAGCAACACATCGTGCGCAACACTATCGTCGCGCCGCAGATAATGAGTATCATTGGTGCAGACCAGCGGAATGCCGGTTTTCCGCGCTATCTCGATAATTGCGGGATTCACACGCTGCTGATTTGCAAGGCCGTGATTCTGCAGTTCAAGAAAAAAATTGCCTTTCCCGAAAATATCGCGAAGCTCTGCCGCTTCCGCCAATGCTGCATCAGGTTGTTCCATGAGCAGTTTTTGCGGCACGCCTCCCTTCAGACAAGCGGACATTGCAATCAGACCGCCGCCGTACTGCGCCAGCAATTCTTTGTCGATGCGCGGCTTATAATAAAATCCTTCGAGGAAGCCGTAAGACACAAGTTTGCTCAGATTGTGGTACCCGTCCAGATTTTCCGCGAGCAGCACGAGGTGATTCGATTGATCGCCTCCGCCGATTTTCTTATGGCGGCTTTCCTTAGCGACATATATTTCGCAGCCTATAATCGGCTTCAATCCCTTTTTACTGGCGGCATTATAGAATTGAATCGCGCCAAAGAGGTTTCCGTGGTCCGTCAGGGCCAAAGCCGGCATGCCCATCGAAAGGGCAGTGTCCACCAAATGCTCAATCTTGGAGGCTCCGTCGAGCAGACTGTACTCGGAATGATTGTGCAGGTGCACGAAAGGTGTGGTCTCTGACACGGGCTACTCCCATTCAATAGTTCCAGGCGGCTTTGAAGTGATATCGTAAACTACCCGGTTGATCCCTCGCACTTCGTTGACGATCCGCGTTGATATTCTCTCCAGGACACTGTAGGGGATTTTCGCCCAGTCGGCGGTCATTCCATCCATGCTGGTAACGATCCGCAAGGCAGCGACATTTTCATAGGTCCGATCGTCTCCCATGACCCCGACGCTTCGAACAGGCAGCAGCACCGCAAATGCCTGCCACAGTTCTCGTACCAAACCCTCTCGATCAATTTCCTCGCGAACGATCGCATCCGCTTCCCGCAAAAGCGCAAGTCTTTCGTCCGTGACCGATCCGAGAATACGGACGGCCAATCCGGGTCCAGGGAAAGGGTGCCGGTATACAAAGTGGTCATCCATTCCCATTTCAATCCCCAGCTTTCGAACTTCATCCTTGAATAACTCGCGCAAAGGTTCAATCAATTCAAATTTCATATCCCGAGGCAACCCGCCCACGTTGTGATGAGACTTGATAACCGCCGAAGGTCCGCGAACGGAGGTTGATTCGATTACGTCGGGATAAAGAGTTCCCTGGACCAGGAACGGCGGATTTCCAAGTTTCCGGGCCTGCGATTCAAAAACCCGGATGAATTCCTCGCCGATAATCTTGCGCTTTTTTTCAGGATCTTCTACGTCACGCAGGCGCGAGAGAAATCGCTCCCGCGCATCTACTCCGATCACCTTTAAATGAAAGCGGTCACGGAAATTGGCAAGCACCGACTCGAATTCGTTTTTGCGCAGCAAACCGTTATCTACGAACACGCAGCTCAGCCGGTCTCCGATCGCCTTGTGCACGAGAAGGGCCGCAACCGATGAATCGACCCCGCCACTAAGACCGCAGACAGCAGCACTCGAGCCGATCCGGGCCGAAATCTCCTTGACGGAGGATTCGATAAATGCCGACATCGTCCATTCCCGTTTGCAGCCGCACGCGCGGGAAAGAAAGTTTTCCAGGATTTTTGTCCCATGATGCGTGTGGATGACTTCAGGGTGAAATTGCAGCCCCCAGATTTTGCGGTGCTCGTCGGCAGCCGCTGCGATGATGCTTCCCGATTGAGCGAGCACTTTGAAACCGGAAGGGAGTTGCACGACACGGTCCCCATGGCTCATCCAACCCTGAAATTGTTGAGGAAGACCGGCGAAAAGCGTGTTGGGCTCCACCACGTCAACGATCGCTTTGCCGAACTCGCGCCGGTTCCCTCCGGGAATTACCTGGCCACCAAGATTTTGAGCAATCAGTTGAAGGCCATAACAAATTCCCAACACGGGAAGACCCGTCGAAAAAAATTCCGGGGGAAGGGAAGGGCTGCCGGCCCGGCACACAGAATCGGGGCCTCCTGAGAGAATGACGCCGACCGGACGGGAACTCCGGATCTTCTCCAGAGCCGAGTAGTAGGGGACGATCTCGCAATACACCGACAGCTCGCGGATCCTGCGGCCGATAAGCTGAGTGTACTGGGAACCAAAATCCAGAATCAGTATGTTTTCGCGGTAAATGGGCTTGCTCCGAGTAACGTTTAGTTGTAATTTGCAGACCTCATAAGCTATCGCAGGCGTTTGCCAAATTCAACGGCCAATTGCAAAGGGATGGGCAAACAGCATGAACTACTATTTGTTGTTCTATCACGTGGGCGACGATTATGTAACACGACGAGCGCCCTATCGGGATGAACACCTTCGCCTAGTCAAGGAAGCTTATGAAAGGGGAGAGTTGATCATGGCAGGGGCGCTGGCAAATCCGGTGGATCAGGCGATCCTCGTCTTTCATGTCCCTGATAAAACTCCCATCGAGAAATTCATCCGTGACGATCCTTATGTCCGGAACGGACTTATAAAACAATGGGAAACTCGTCAGTGGACGGTTGTAATTGGGAATGTATAAAGGCGGCCACTTTAAGATGGTGGCAGGCGGCTGCATCTTTAAATGCGTGGGAAATAATCAAATGAAAATGGCAGCTTTAATGCTATTTGCTCATGTAATACATAATGTATCTGCCCGCCGGGCGATTCAATGAAGGGAGAGGGGTTGGTCGTACCGATAGATTTGAATCGCCTCGTGCGGAGTCGCGGAGGGAGCGGAATCCTGTTCCGCAATCTCCGTGCCGCCGGATGAGACAACAAATCATGCTATTAGCTTATTCAGCGGATATTCGATAATTCCTTCGGCTCCGGCTCTTTTCAGATCGGGAATCATCCGCTTTACAATTTTTTCCTCCACAACTACTTCGAGCGCTATCCAGCCCGGCAGGGTTAGCGGACTGACTGTAGGCCTTTTCAAGGATGGAAGAATCGCCATAATCTTCGGCAGATCGCTTTCTTTGAGGTTCATCTTTAACCCGACCATTCCTTCGGCCGAAAGAGCGCCTTTGAGGAGGATCGCAATGTTTTCCATCTTCTGCCGTTTCCATGCATCATTCCAGGCTTGTTTGTTGGCGATGAAGCGCGTTGTAGACGAAAGAACGTCTTCAATAATGCGAAGTTGATTTGCTTTCAGCGACCTCCCCGTTTCTGTAAGCTCGACGATCGCATCTACCAGGATTCCCGCCTTTGCTTCCGTGGCCCCCCAGGAATACTCCACCTTGGCCTTCACCTTTTGCCTGGCAAAATACTTCCTGACATAGTTCACCAATTCGGTTGCCACAGTTTTGCCCTGCAGGTCTTTCAGCGACCGCACCTTCGAGCTTTCCGGAACGGCCAGTACCCAGCGTACCGGCTTGAACCCGGATTTCCCGTAAACGAGCTCGCAAATCTGCTTCACACTAACGTTTGTTTCCAGGATCCAGTCTTGGCCGGTGATTCCGGCATCAAAGTGCCCGTCTTGAACATACTTACCCATTTCCTGGGATCGAACGAGCATAACTTCAATTTCGTCGTCGTCACAAAAAGGAAAATAGGACCGCTCGCTGGAATAGACGCGAATGCCTGCTTTTCGAAACAACTCGATAGTGGATTCCTGAAGGCTTCCCTTCGGCAAGCCGAGTTTTAGTATCTTCTTTGCTCTAGACATGCACTCTCCTTACGTGGCAAATGGGAAAGAATAATACCTGTGCTTCGGAAATTCCAATGGAAAGAAATGATAGGTTGCAATCAGTGTCGTAATCGTTATCGGCTTTTGGGAGCGATACCGATTCTAATGGAGATCGGCATTTCATCCTCGGTAGCGCATGTGTTATTTCTTTTATACCAGCCAGGGAGGGACCATGGACAGCAATGAATATATTCAGCTGGAAGAAAGCTATGGGGCTCACAACTATAAGCCGCTCGATGTTGTCCTGACGCGGGGGGAGGGAGTCTGGGTTTGGGATGTGGATGGAAATCGATATCTGGATTGCCTTTCGTCCTATTCGGCCTTGAACCAGGGGCACTGTCATCCCAGGATAATGAGAACAATGATCGAACAGGCTCAAAAGCTGACTCTGACCTCACGGGCTTTTCGAAACGACCAGCTTGGCCTCTTTTACAGGGAAATCTGTGAGCTGACTCATTCTCATAAGGTTTTGCCGATGAACAGCGGAGCCGAGGCTGTGGAAACCGTAATCAAAGCGGTTCGAAAATGGGGCTACCAGATAAAAGGGGTTCCGCGCCACCAGGCCGAAATCATCGTGTGCGCCAACAATTTTCACGGAAGAACCATTACCATCGTGAGTTTCAGCACAGACGAGTATTACCGGGAAAATTTCGGCCCGTTTACTCCGGGATTTAAAATCATTCCATTCGGCGACTCGAAGGCATTGGAAGAGGCAATCACGCCGAACACCGTTGGATTCCTCGTCGAGCCAATCCAGGGTGAAGCCGGAGTCATTGTCCCCCCTCCCGGATATTTGGCCCAGGCTAAGGCTATTTGTGAGAAGAACCGCGTCGTGTTTATATTGGACGAAATCCAAACCGGATTGGGGCGAACCGGCAGGCTGCTGGCCGAAGAATACGACCACGTTGAAGCAGATCTAACACTAATTGGGAAAGCCCTCTCCGGAGGCTTTTATCCGATCTCTGCGGTGCTTTCCAATATTGAAGTACTCGGCGTGTTGCGTCCGGGAGAACACGGCAGCACGTTTGGGGGCAATCCTCTCGCATGCGCAGTAGCAAGAACTGCCTTAAAGGTTCTTGTGGAAGAAGGAATGATCGAAAACGCCGAAAAGATGGGCGACTATTTCTCGGCAAGTCTTCGAAAAATCAAAAGCCCGCATGTCAAGGAGGTGAGAGGCAAGGGGTTGCTAATCGGCGTTGAGCTTCATCCCGAGTCAGGAGGAGCAAGGCGATTCTGTGAAACGCTGATGGCCAAAGGGGTGCTATGCAAAGAAACTCACGAGAACACGGTTCGCTTCGCGCCTCCGCTGGTAATCAAAAAAGAAGATATTGATTGGGCGCTTGAGCGTATTGAACCCGTGCTCATGTGCAAATAACCGTTTACGGGTTTACGCGTTAACGGTTTTTCCTTTGCTTTATCTCAGCCAGGATCTCACGGATGCGCCGTTCCATCCCCTGGTCCGTAGGGTGGTAGTACTGACGGCCACGAAGGGAATCGGGAAAGCACTCCATATCGGCCACCTTTTCCTTCGTATCATGTGCGTATTGATATCCTTTGCCGTAACCCAGTTCCTTCATTAGATTGGTCGGAGCATTGCGAATGTGCAGCGGCGGAGGTTCATTCAATGTGTTCTGGACATCCGAGACAACACTGGAATATGCGGTATACAGAGCATTCGATTTTGGCGCAACCGAAAGGTACACGGCGGCCTGAGCTAGGGCCAGTTTGCATTCCGGCAATCCGACAAGCCGCACGGCCTCGGTTGCATTTAACGCAACACTGAGCGCCCGGACATCCGCCAGCCCGACGTCTTCGGACGCAAAACGGACCATCCTGCGGGCAATATAGACCGGGTCCTCTCCTCCTTCCAACATGCGACCAAGCCAGTAAAGGGCAGCGTCGGGATCGCTGTTCCGCATTGATTTGTGCAACGCAGATATAAGATTATAGTGTTCTTCCCCTGCCTTATCGTACTGCAGAATTTTCCGCTGCAACGCCGATTCCAGGTCGCCGGTAGTAAGGATCGCTGCTTTTCCCTGCGCACGCTTTTTGGCAAGCGAGACGGCTAGCTCGAAAATATTAAGCGCAATGCGTGCATCGCCATTTGCATAAACGGATAACTGCTTCATTACTTCGTCGGGGACGGTGATCCGAGCGCTCCCGAGCCCGCGCTTTTCATCGGAAAGCGCACGCCTCAGGATTTCTTCAATCTCGACCGGCCTCAGCGGATTCAGAACATAAACTTTGCACCGCGATAGCAACGGCCCAATTACTTCGAACGAAGGGTTTTCGGTTGTGGCGCCGATCAGAATGATGACACCTGACTCGACGTAAGGCAGAAATGCGTCCTGCTGTGCCTTGTTGAACCGATGGATTTCATCCACAAAAACAACCGTTCTTCCCTGATTCCTTCGAAAGCAGGTTTCCGCCTCCGCCATGACGCTTTTAATTTCCTTGATACCCGCGAGAACCGCACTATAGGCGACAAAAGGAGACCTGGTTTGTTTTGCCATTATCCGGGCAAGCGTCGTTTTTCCTGTTCCAGGCGGCCCCCAAAGAATGATCGAAGTCAACTGGTCCTGTTCCACCATCGCCCGCAACACTTTCCCCTCCCCAATCAGGTGTTCTTGTCCGACGATGTCATCCAGTGTCCGGGGGCGAAGGCGCTCCGCAAGTGGAGTATCGGGAGTAATCGGCGTTTCTTCAGCTTCGGGGAAAAGTGATTTCTTCATACAAGTAATCCCGGATTCGAGATTCGAAATCAACCGTTGAGGTTTGAATTTTGAATGTCGAATCTTGAATCTCGAATCTTCATGCGTTGCCTGCGCGCTTCGAAGAGAATGATTGCTCCTGCGACCGCGACATTTAGAGATTCTATCCCTTCAGCCATAGGTATATGGATCGACTGGAAGGCTGAAAAATCCGCTTCGGAAATACCTCCTCCTTCATTTCCAAGCAGGATTGCGCAGGGAGACTTCAGGTCCGCCTCTGTATAGATGATTCCCTCGTGCGCATCCGTTCGATACGGGCGGATCGCATGAACTTCACAGTAGCTTCGAAAATCGGCTATTTCCGTTTGCTCCACGACGGGAAGGCGAAAAAAAGACCCGGCGCTGGATCGGATCGCTTTCGGGCTTCGTGCGGAAACAGTTCCTCTGGTCGTGCAGACCACGTCCGCTCCTGAAGCGGCTGCGGCGCGAATCAAGGTTCCGAGGTTTCCGGGATCCTGAACTCCGCAGGCATAAACCATCAGCCAATTTTGCAAGGGAACAACCGAACGAAGAGCAATATCGGGGAGTTTCAAAAGCGCGATTGCACCCTGGGGAGTTTGGACGGTCGACAAGGACTGAAAAAGCTTTGCTTTTGTTTTGTATATTCGAATCTTTCGGTAGCGCCACGCACTCAAGAGTTGGCTTTCTCTCAGGGCCGAACCGAAATCCTCTGAAATCAGAATCGCCTCTATTTCATGTCCGGCTTTATTCACCTCTTCGAGCACACGGAGCCCCTCTGCGAGGACGATTTGATTTGGGGCACGGCGCGAGCCGGAGGAAATGAGACGGATCGTTTTCAGAAGCGGGTTGTCTTTACTGGTCAGCTCCAGGATTGTCATCAGACTATGTGACGGAAATGGAATTAACTCTTCCTTGCAATAAACTCCCGAATACCACGCGTCCTACGGGAAAATTGCCGTTATGCAAAATGGCATGTGCCAGATCCCTGGCGGCCGAATCCTGCGCCGGACCGTCAACCTTACTAATGAACGGAATAATTGTTGTACCGGGCTTCCAGTCCTTGCAAACCCCGTCTTTGTGCATGAGGATTCTGGAGGCCATTTCCGGCGTAATTCGTTCGCCGGCAGGAAGCGCAAAGTGGTCGGCCAGCATGTTGAAGCGAAAAACGACTTCGGGTCCCAGGAGTTGGTACAGACAATCGATCCCGACAACCGGGACTAGGTACTCTGCATGCTCCATGAGAACTGGCTCGCCACCCCGAGGTATCTTGATAGAAAAGCTCGCGGCACCATCGGCCTCGTTCAAGAGAATGGGAAACGATTCACGGGCAAGTGCGTTGTCAAAATCGGGAGGAACGCCGCGGAGAAGGTTGGGAATCATAAAATGGCGGGTGACGACCAGTTTGTACGGACGGTTTGGACAATTGCGGCTGACGCGGTCCACCATTGTTTTTAGAAGAGGAAGGTTGTCACTTGAAATAACGGCCAATCCTTCGCTCGGATCCGGAGGGTGAATTCTCGTAGTGGTTGTATAGAGGACGGGGCCTTGCGTGCAGAATTCCTCCATCAACTTGTGGATCAAAAGAGTTTTTCCACCGCCTCCCACGAAATTAACCAATGTATGCGGCTGAAATGCAAATTGCTCGGAGAACAATGGCATCCCTCTCCTTTATTTGCGACCGTCGGGCCGCCCATGAACAATCATTATAGTCTGCAATCCCGGCCTAATGAATTATGAATTACGATGTGCGGATGAGGAATCAAACTCATGACAGTTCAGTTTCAAAAGTGGCCAGTTGCTGCCGCATCTCTGTTCGATTGCGGAAACAAATGTACACAATTCCCCCAGGTATGGAGGTTAAAACGATCGTAATCGTAGTCAGGATACCCAGCGCGACGCAGGAGGCAGGGAGAACTCCAATTGCACCAAACAGGCTGAGGAACGCATACTCCCGCAGCCCCATCCCGTTCAAGCTGACTGGAATCATTGAAATCAGAGTTATGACCGGAACAAAGACCAGAACGGAAGAGAATGATACATGAATCCTAAGTCCCAGGGCCATAATCCAAGTGTTCGAAATCACCAGCAATTGGTTAAACAATGAAATAGCCAGTGATCCAATAAGCACGGACTTGCATTTACCCATAATCTGGAACGCATTTGAGATCGCGTCAACCTTCGTTGCTATCTTCGACAGACGCAATCGGCATAGAAACCCCGTAAGAAGACGATGAAAATAAGGGGAAAATATTGCGACATTGCCGAGAATGAATGCAACAAAAGCGCCCCACACAATAAGGGATACCGGAATTCCGGGCACAATCACCGGGCATGCGAGAATCGCGCAGCAGGCAATAATCATCATTGCCAGCATACCGGCATCCCGATCCAAAAACGTTGCCGCAAAACTTTGCGCATACGATTTGGAAGGCCGTCCTGCATAATACATTTTGACCACATCGCCGCCGACGACAGTCGGAAAAGTCAAGTTGAAAAAAAGCCCGATACAATAAATGCCGAAAAGCTGAGCAAGAGTGAGAACGGGCATTAACGGGCGCATCAACATGCGCCAGCGGTAAATACAGACATAATGTCCTATCCAGAGCACGAGAAAAGAGATCGCCAGGATACCCAGCCGGGCGTTTCGAATTGTGGAACCAAACTGATAGAAATTTATTTTCCGGAAGACGTATAGAAAGAGCAGCGCTGTGATTGTCAGCTTTATCAAGGCGAATAATTTAGACTTCATAATCTGGGGCTGCTCCTGCCGGACTTCCGTGTTGAATAATTCTATTCAACACGGAAAGCAAATCCTCTCCTGAGAGAATTGTGGATTCAGCAACGCGTCCCTGCGCACGCCAAAACACATGTGCCGATCCGAAATATGAATTTTTGAGTTCTTAGCCTCGATACAATAGCCACACTCCGCAATGCAGAGGACCAAAGAAGATAATAATAAAGGCAATACAGCCAAAAAACCATACATCCCGGTTCGCCTTTAGAAGCCGGGAGAAGGATACCTGAATCGGGCCATCCATATTTTTTCTTCTGGCTCGTGGCTTCTCGCTTCTGGCTTCTTATTCAAATAACGATTTCTGCATTTCGTCGAGAACCTCGTCCGTCGATCGCCGGCGCGCGCGTCCCGTGAGATCTATTTCCTTTTTTTCCAGGCGCTCTAAAATTCTATTGGCCCTGAGCAGCACTTTGTGTGGCATACCGGCCAGCCGGGCTACTTCAATGCCATAGCTTTTGTCCGCAGCACCTGGTGTGACCTTGCGCAGAAAGATGATTTCTTTTCCTGCTTCCTGGATTGCCATGCAGTAGTTCTTTACGCCGGGATGCACTTCCGACATTTTTGTCAGCTCGTGGTAGTGCGTGGCGAAGAGAGTTTTGGCCCTGTGAGAGGGGTCCTGGACCAGGTATTCGGCTATCGCCCAAGCAAGGGATAAACCGTCAAACGTGGCGGTACCGCGGCCAACCTCATCCAATAGGATCAGGCTTCGTACGGTGGCCGTATTCAGAATGTTGGCCGTCTCAATCATCTCCACCATGAAAGTGGACCGTCCTTTTGCCAGGTTATCCGAAGCCCCCACTCTCGTATAAATCCGGTCGACGCATCCGAGGCGCGCTTCTTTAGCAGGGACAAACGAACCCATCTGGGCAAGGATCAGGATGAGCGCGGTCTGGCGCAGGTAGGTCGATTTGCCTCCCATGTTTGGCCCGGTTAATATGATCAGCTGATCAGTCGTGGCATTCAGGTACAGATCATTCGGAATGAATGGACGGCTTTGTAATTCTACAACGGGATGACGTCCTTGCCGGATATAGATTTCATCGCCGTCCGTCAGCTGGGGCCGCACAAATTCATTTTTCATCGCAACTTCAGAAAGCGATACATACACATCCAGTTCGCCCAGGAGCCGGGCAGTTGTTTGAACACGGAATCCTTGAGCGCCAACTTCTTTTCGCACCTGGGCAAATAGCTCTCTTTCGAGCGTGGCAATGCGCTCTTCCGCTCCGAGAACTTTTTCTTCGTATTGCTGAAGCTCCTCAGTTACAAACCGCTCGCAATTTACCAGGGTCTGCTTTCGAATATAGTGCGCGGGTACCAGAGGAAGATTGGAATTGGTGACCTCGATGAAGTATCCGAAAACCTGGTTGAATTTCACTTTTAGGGAAGGGATTCTGGTTTTCTGGCGCTCGCGGGCCTCGAGGGAAGCGATATATCCTTTGCCGCTGTGTCGAATCGATCTCAATTCGTCAAGCTCTTGAGAATAGCCACTCCTGATGATGCCAGGTTCGCTAGCCAAGGCGGGGGGATCGTCGGCAATGGCAGTTTCGACCAGCGTGACCACATCGACCATTGGATCGAATTGGTCCCGGATCTCGCTGATACGTAGAGTGGAAAACTCCCGCAAAAGATCTCGAATCGCGGGAACTACCCGGAGCGAGTCGCGCAGAGCAAGAAGTTCCCGCGGGCCGGCCACTCCGATCATTACACGGCTGATCAGCCTTTCCATGTCATGGACCTCGGCCAGTTTCCCAGCAAGCCGACCGTGAATCTGAATGCGTCCGGTCAACGCCTGGACGGAATCCTGACGGCGCTCCAATGTGGGGATCTCCAGAAGCGGAAGGAGCAGCCAGGATTTTAGTAACCTGGCGCCCATTCCGGTCCGGGTGAGGTCAAGAAAAGATAACAGCGAGCCCTTTCTTGAACCGTCCAAACTCTGGATCAATTCAAGGTTCGTCACAGTCGAGGCATCCAGCTTGAGGAAATCGGACGGCTCGAAAAAACGAAGGGTCGCAACTTTTCCCAAAGCGGCGAGTTGCGAGTCCCGAAGATAGTGGATCAGGGCGCCGGCGGCACAAACAGATAGGGACTTGCCTGCGGCTCCAAGCCCGTCGAGGCTGGCCAGTCCAAAGTGTTCGAGAAGAATTCTCTGTGCATAATCATAGTTGAAGACCCATTCATCCACCGGGCTGGCAACCCATGCATCCGACCATTCACGGATGAGTTTCTGGCGTGTCTCATTGCTGGATTGTTCGGCCAAAATCAGTTCTTTAGGCGTAAAACGGCTTAATTCGTCAATCCCTTTTTGCCAGGCATCGTCGCTCGAGAATTCCGTTGCCAGAAAGTCAGCGGTCGATAAGTCCATGAACGCCAGACCGATCCCTTGTTCGGTGAGACAAAGGCTCCCGAGGTAGTTGTGGTCTTTCGGTTCCAGGAGCATTTCTTCAACGACGGTACCGGGCGTCAGCACGCGGGTGACCTCTCGGTGTACCAGTTTCTTGGCAGTTCGAGGATCTTCGACCTGCTCGCAAATGGCGATTTTGTGGCCTTTCTTCATCAACCGCGCGATATATCCGTCTACGGAATGATACGGGACGCCGCACATAGGGATCGGAGAGCCGCTTTTGTCCTTATTACGGGAGGTGAGCGTAATTTCGAGTTCGCGGGAGGCAACGATCGCGTCCTCATAAAACATTTCGTAGAAATCGCCCAAGCGGAAGAAGACGAGCTTGCCAGGGAAGCGTCGCTTCACCTCATGGTATTGCCGCATCATGGGTGTGAGGTCTTCCATCACGTCGGGCTTTCCGAGGGGGATTGAACCGCTGATTTTCGCAAACTTGCATTCCATGCAAATCTGCGGGTTTGCCCGAACAGCCGGTCAGAACAAACCTAGGCACAAATCCTTGAATCTAAAGAGGCTGAAGTATATAATCCCTTTCCTGCTGTTGTCAACGACGATGCCCGAGAGCCTAGCCCCGAAAATATTGGCATTTGACACTTCTTCCGTGCGGGGAAGTATTGCACTATTGGAAGGAACGGAAACGCGCGCAGAGCTTCGGTTGCACTCCCTTCAGACCCATTCGGCACTCCTGTTGAGCTCGATTGACTTCCTGCTTGGCAGGATCGCCTGGAAACTGTCCGATATCAATCTCGTGGCCGCAGGAATTGGCCCTGGTTCCTTTACCGGAATCCGGATCGGCGTTGCAACGGCTCTCGGTTTCGCTCAGTCGCTCTCGATCCCGTTCGCCGGAGTTTCGGGCCTAGATGCACTCGTTCATCAATATGTTTTTCCGGACGGCCATATCGGAGCGGTTTTAGATGCCCACCGTTCGCAAATCTATTATGCGGAATATGTCAGCAGAAACGGCAAAATCCGTCAGGCAAAAAAACCGAGGCTTGTCTATGTTTCAGATCTTGAACGCGAGCTGGCGGACAGGCATTTATATATAGTCGGAGATCTGAAAGATTGCCGGCTGGAGCGATCAAGAGGAACGTTTCTGAAAGGCTCCCTCCCCAATTCTGATTTATTTCTGGCTGCGAGCATCGGCCGGCTGGCTTTTTCGAGAAAGAGGATATGGCGCTCCGGCAGTTCCATTGTCGCCGAACCGATGTATATAAGGCCTCCTGATGCACTCAAGAAGAAAAGCGGAAAGCGCTGACATGATTTCCAACCTTTATCTTGCCCGTCTTACTGTAGAAGATGTTGTTTCGCTGCAGCCACTCGAAGACAAGGTGAAGCTGGCTTTCTGGGGTAAAGACAATTACCGCCGTTTTTTGGAAGAATTTCCGGAATATTTTGGGTGTAAAGCCGTGCTGAGTTCGGATTCCGGCGATGAGATACTGGTCGGGTTTTTTCTTGCCCGTTCGATTTACGACAATTTGGAAATTCTAAAGCTTGGAGTTTCGCCGGAACACCAGCGCCAGGGAATCGGAACCGGCCTGATGGAAACCGCCTACGCGGAGGGAATCCGGCGCGGCTGCAACCGGTGCTTTCTGGAAGTTCGAAAATCCAACCAAACCGCTATTCAGTTTTACTACAGCCATAATTTCAGGATTGCCGGCACCAGGCTCAACTACTACACCGAACCGGTCGAAGATGCCTGGATAATGGAACGCGTTCTCTAATTGACGATTTACGATTGACGGTTGACGATTTGCGCAATTTGCAGATCGCGGCTATCTTTTATCTTTTTACAATCCGGAAAACCAAACGTCAATCGTAAACCGTCAATAGAATGTGATACTATCCCTTTTCCTGCGAGGAAACCGTAATGAACAATCCCGATGCTCCCGACCCCAAGGAAAATGCGACGCCTGAGCCGCTCACCGGATGGCCATCCTATACGATGGTCGAAGAACGGATGAAGAAAATTTACTTCGACTTCTACCAGGAAACCTATAAAAAATCCAAAATCGACCGGAAAACAAAAGAGCTCATCGCAATCGCTGCATCCCTGGGTTTCAAGTGCCAAGGGTGCTTGAATGGGCACATCAAGAAGGCCAAAAAATTCGGCGCCACTCCAGAGGAGATCAGTGAAGCGATCGCCATTACGATGGGTGTAGCGGCAGCTTCTGTAGTCGATCAGACCGACATCGCTGCTGAACGTCTGCAAATCAAACACTTCGAATAACTTCTGCATGCCACTCGGACGTAGGGAAGATAGAACAGTTATTGGATGCCTCTTCTTCATTCTTTTTTTGGGCGTGGCCGATAATCAAATCCTGAGTCCGCTGTTGCCGGCAATCCGAACGCAATTCGGCAGTACGTCCTCCGAAATGGGATTCCTGTTTACCGGGTATGCTTTCTGTGCCGGATTGTCTGTCCTCGTTTGGGGACCTATCTCGGATGTTTTTGGTCGTAAGAACGGATTGCTGACCGGGTTGATGATTTTTTGCGCCGGCTCCTGCATTTCTTATCTTTCTGCCGGGTTCTGCACACTTTTGACAGGCAGGATCGTTACCGGAATGGGCGCAAGCATGCTGAGCCTGAACACCCTATCCTATGCCGCTGATTTTTTCCCATATTCCAGCCGTGGCTGGGCTATGGGTTCTATCTTTTCATCCTATTTTGCGGCCCTGATAATGGGTATTCCCCTCGGATCATGGCTTGGCGAACGATTCGGGTGGAATGTCGTTTTCGGCGCCATGGGAGCGACTGCGCTTGCATTACTTGTCTTCGTTCAGCTGCTGCTTCCGGCTCTTGGCGCAAAATCCAGCGGCATTCGGCGCATGCCGGTATCGGAATACGTCCGGCGGTATTTCGGTTTTTTTAAGATGCAGAGCACGATCAGCGCCTTGCTTGCTTCACTGTTTGCCTCAGCCGGGACGACCGGTTTTCTTGCGTTCCTGGGCGTTTGGCTCCACGATTCATACGGAATTTCCGGCAGCAGGATCGGGCTTGTCTTTCTGGCTGCCGGTGCGGGGGCTCTTTTGGCCTCTCCTCTCGCCGGATCGATTGCGGACAGGATTGGCAAGCGCCTGCAGTTTATTGCCAGCAGCGTTGCGCTGGCGTTGTTCCTATTCACTTTACCCAGGCTGCATTGGGGGGCAATCCTTTTTGGGATATTCGGTCTTCTAAGCTTATCGGCGGCTTTCCGACAAGGTCCCATGGAAGCGGTGCTTACGGAAATTGTGTCCTCCGGTTCCCGTGGGACTTTCGTTGCGCTGAAGAATTCATTTTCTCAGCTGGGCATAGGATTGGCCGCCATGCTTTCGGGAATGCTGTTCGAGAGAAACGGCTACGGCGCGGTCTGCCTGTTAGGCGGCGCTTCCTGCCTCGTGGCGGCGGCAGCCATGGCATTTACCTATAAAACACGGGATCTGTAACAAGAAAGCAAGGGGATTAGCTCCCTACTCTGCGGACAAAGTGCGTATGATGGAACCAATATAGGCTTTTGAGGTCCATTCTAAACGAGGATATGCCCGGGGTTCTGCCGGAAGGAATATCGAAAAAAGCTTTGGTCGTTGTTCCAATTTGGCTAGAATATCCGTGCCATAGTGTATACATGCAGTTGGGCCCCTACACTCCCGAAGGAGGTAACACTTGCGAATTTCAAAGTACACGATTTTGATGATCGTCAGCCTGATGCTGATCGAGATCGGTTGCGGCAAAAAAGAAGGTAATGTGCCCAGCGCCGCAGAGCGCATGAGGAAGAATAAAAAGGTGACCATCATTACCGAAGGCGTAAATGCGCCTTTTGAATACGGATCCGGTACCAGCGTCCAGGGATTGGGTGTGGACGTTGGAAACGAGATAGGCAAGACCCTGAACATCGAGGTTAACTGGGTCACTCTACAGTCTGTAGAGAATGCACAGTCAAAATTAAGGGGGTACGATCACCTGTTCGAGATACTGAAGAACAGCGAGGCGGAGATGATCATTTCCTCTGTTGGAATCGATCCCAACAGGGAAAATGAATTTGCCTTTTCAAGGCCATATTACGACACCGGCGATGTTATTGCTCATCAGCGAACGGTCTTTGACATCAAGGACCTCGCAAGTCTTTCGGGCAAGAAAGTCGGCGTTTGCGCTGGACGTCTGGGGGACTCCTTCATGTCTACGCAAAAGACTGCCACGAACGTAACCATCAAAAGATATCGCTACCTGGATGACGTATTGGGCGGTCTGAGCAGCACTGAAATCGATGCAGCCTTTGGTGATGAGGTCATAATGGCAAACAGCGTATTCAACAATTTTTCAGGCACGACGCTGCTGCCAAACGAAATTGACAAGTTTCAGTATGCGGTCGTAGTGCGAAAGGGCGAGGATGAACTTCTGGCCAAGATCAACGAAACCATCGATCGGATGAAAACTTCAGGAGATCTGGATAAGCTGAAGGAAAAATGGGTGGGCAACATCGTAAGCAAAGCCATAGGGCGAGGACAGGAAGATAAGGCAATAGAGGAAAAAAAGAAGGCGGCTAAAACCATCAATGTAAAAATCACCAAGGTCAGCGGGGCATGGAATATGGATGGCCTGGACGGATTCCAACTCCAACTCGAGGGGCCGGCCGGCACATACAAGTCAACGCCGATTCTCACTGAAGGGAATCGAGGCAACTGCAAATTCACCACTCCGGTTCCGCCCGGAGAGTACAAGCTCCAAATGCCGATGTCACGAACGCCCGCCAAAGTTCCGGTGCTGGATTACCCGAAGACTTCTCTCGAAATGGAAATGAACATTTCTGGCGGTACCACATCTGTTATTGTTAAATAGAAAGGAACCTTCCTGGGCTTGGATCAAGCTCAGGAATGTGTTTGTTGCAATGAAACATCCTGTACGAATCGTCATCATCGCTGTTCTGCTGTCAATTTCGGCCACCATAATAGCGCTGCGATGGGATCTCCTTCCAGGATATGGCCGTAATGAAGGGGCCCAGCCGGCGTTTGCGTTTGCGCCTGCGGGACAAATTCACCTGAGCAGTGATGAGGAGACGAATGTCCGAGTCTACGAACAGGTTAGCCCAGGCGTGGTCAACATCACAAAAACAGTCCTGGAGTATGATTTTTTCTTTCAGCCGGTGGCAAGCGAAGGAACGGGAAGCGGATGCGTACTGGATACGGATGGGAATGTTCTGACCAATTATCACGTAATTGAATCGGCGGACAGGCTTGAAGTCTCGTTGCCGGACAAAACCAAGTACCACGCGAAAGTCGTCGGAATCGACAAGCAAAACGATCTCGCGGTAATCCGCCTTGTGGATGCTCCCAAGGCACGCCTGCATCCAATTGCCCTCGGGGATTCCACGGCATTGAAAGTCGGGCAGAAGGTGCTCGCTATCGGGAATCCTTTGGGTCTTCAGAACACCCTCACCGTGGGGATCGTGAGTTCAATCGGAAGAAGAATAAAAACGGAATCGGGGGACCTGGTGGATAACGTTATTCAGACTGATGCCGCTATTAACCCAGGAAATTCGGGCGGACCGCTTCTGAATACGGCGGGTGAAATGATCGGCATCAACAGCTCGATTTTCACAATCGGGGGCGGAAATATCGGAATCGGTTTTGCAATTCCTGCCAATACGATCCGCAGGGTTGCGACCGAACTAATAAAGAACGGCCGGGTCCTGCGGCCGTGGTTTGGCATTGACGGATACTCGATTGACGAGGATCTTGCGTCGGAGCTGAATCTTCCGGTTAACAGCGGGATTTTGGTCGCCAGGGTGTATCGCAACAGTTCGGCTTATAACGCGGGCATCAGGGGGGCGAATGAAATGGCCCTTTTGTACAACCAGCGGATTCTGATCGGTGGCGATATTATAACGGAAATCGACGGCAAGCCGATCGAGTCTCCTAAGGAGCTGGATCTGATGCTCGAAGGGAAGCGTCCGGGAGATACAGTTCAAGTGACAGTTTATCGCGGCCGGTCGAAAAGCGTAAAGCCCGTGCCATTGCTGGAAGCGCCACGGCA
>JBEKKY010000004.1:0-33901 GCA_050010475.1 Acidobacteriota bacterium
AGCCTCTTCAACGGCCATCGATTCCGGGCCTTAACGATAGTCGATAATTATAGTCGGGAGTGCCTGGCGATCGAGGCCGGCCAAAGCATGACGGGCACGGAAGTCGCAGCTGTCGTCGAGCGGTTGGTGAAGGAGCGAGGTGTTCCGGATCGGATTCAATGTGACAACGGGAGCGGATTTATTTCCAGGGTTTTGGACAAGTGGGCTTATGAAAATGGGATCTCGATGGACTTCTCGAGGCCAGGCAAACCCATGGATAACGCGATGATCGAGTCGTTCAACGGCACGTTCAGGGATGAATGCCTGAACGTCAATTGGTTCTTGTCGATGGAGGACGCCCGGGAGAAAATAGATAAGTGGCGGGAGGATTACAATGAATTCCGGCCTCACAGTTCGCTCGGGGACTTGACGCTACGGCAGTTCGTTGATAAATACAAGAGCAGCATAAGAAGCCAAAAAACTCCATTTTTGGCTGGACCAGTTTTCGGGTGAGGCTCCTTTTCTTGAAAATCTCACTTCAGAGGGGGTATATTAAGGTGGTGCAGGTCCGGGTAAGCCGTAGAACTAGAGAGAGTCTTAAAAGTAGACAAAAGATGAGAGAACTTTCATGAGGGCAACAAAGGTCGAAATTGAATGGCAGCCCAGTCTTTCCATATTTGCTTCCGAATCATTTCTAAAGGCGGTCAGCGACGAGTATGGCTGGGTTGGTGGCATCGATGATTCGGGAAAGTTGCGCTGCATTTTGCCATACACGATTATTAAAAAGGCAATTTTTCGTATGGTACGCTTCCGGGTCGAAACTATTCCACTTGGAGAAGAACTTAATGTTAGGGAGGAGAAATCTTTTTTAAATAATGCTATAGAATATTTCCGGTCCATCGGTGCGGATATGATCATTCCAGCAACAACTAATACGATTTTCCACACGTATCCAGACGGAGCCATAGCTGCGCCGTATGGCAGTTACATCATCGACCTACGGCAACCGGAAGAAACCTTGTGGAGTAATATCCACAGAAATAATCGAACAGCTATTAGCAAAGCGATTAAAAGCGATGTGAAGATTCGAAGCGGAATAGAATACGCCGAGACAGCATATGAGCAAGTGCGTGATACATTTAAAAGAGCTGGGCTTCCATTTATGAACATCAAGGCTTTCAGGAGAATGCTGAGTGGAGCCGATGACAACGTGAAAATTTTTGTTTCCGATTATCGGGGCATAATCCAGGGCTGCGCCGTGAATTTCTACAGCAAGCACAGTGCATATTCTATATATGCCGGAGGCATCTCGAAGCCGGTGGATGGAGCAACAAAATTGCTCCATTGGGATGCTATGCGACTGTTTCGTAATTTAGGGGTTGAGCGCTACGATTTCTCAGGGGCTCGAATCGACCCAGAGAAAGGATCAAAACAAGAAAAGCTTGCTATGTATAAGCGGGAGTTGGGAGGGCGGTTGGTACAGGGATACATTTGGAAATATCCCCTACAGCCACTGAAATTTGCCGTTTATTCCTACGCGGTCCGCTTCCAGAGGGGCGGCGATATTGTCGATCAGGAAAAGCACAAACTCAATAGGGTATTGACCTGCCTTCCTTAAATCGGTCCAGACATAATGAGAAAAACCTGGCAAATCCAAAGGGGGACCTCATCCCTTAAAAATGGTCCAGACATAATGTGAGTTTTCTGGCAAAATCTCAAGAGAGGAGGTTTTGCGGATGAAGAAGTCGAAGTTCACGGAGGAGCAGATCGCCTTTGCCCTACGGCAGGCGGAGTCGGGGATGCGTGTGGCCGAGATCTGCCGGAAGATGGGCATCTCCGAGCAGACCTTTTTCCGCTGGAAGAAGAAGTACGGGGGGCTGGGTGTTGCGGAGCTCCGTCGGCTGAGGCCGCTCGAAGAGGAGAACCGGCAGCTCAAGCGGCTGGTGGCGGACCTGACGCTCGACAAGCAGATGTTGCAGGATGTGCTGTCAAAAAAATTCTGAAGCCAGCCCAGATGCGGGAGCGGGTGGTCAATCTCGAGGAGGCCTATTGGGTAAGCGAACGGCGGGCCTGCCAGGTCATCCGGATTTGCCGCTCATCGCATCGGTATCGCTCGCACCGCAGAGACGACCGGGCCCTCCGGCTGCGGATTCGGGAGATCGCGGAGACGCGGGTTCGGTACGGGTACCGGCGGGTTCAGGTCCTGCTTCGGCGCGAGGGCTGGCGCATCAACCATAAGCGGACCTACCGGATTTACTGCCAGGAGGGGCTTAATCTGAGAAGGAAACGTCCTCGTCGTCATGTCTCCGGAAGCCGGCGGATGGTCCGACCGGAAGTCGAGCGTCCCAATAGCTGTTGGAGCATGGATTTTGTCGTCGACGGCCTTTTCAACGGCCGTCGATTCCGGGCCTTAACGATAGTCGATAATTATAGTCGGGAGTGCCTGGCCATTGAAGCCGGCCAAAGCATGACGGGGGCGGAGGTCGCGGCTGTCATCGAGCGGCTGGTGAAGCAACGGGGCGCTCCGGAGCGAATCCAATGCGACAACGGCAGCGAATTTATCTCAAGGGCATTGGACAAGTGGGCCTATGAAAACGGGGTCATGATGGACTTCTCAAGGCCCGGTGAACCTATGGATAACGCGATGATCGAATCGTTCAACGGCTCATTCCTGGATGAATGCTTGAACGTCAATTGGTTCCTGTCGATGGAGGACGCCCGAGAGAAGATCGAGAAGTGGCGCCGGGACTACAATGAGTTCCGGCCGCACAGCTCGCTCGGAGACTTGACGCCACGGCAGTTCGTCGATAAATACAAGAGCAGCATAAGAAGCCAAAAAACTCCATTTTTGGCTGGACCAGTTTTCGGGTGAGGCTCCACTATGGTCTGGGCCTTCCGATACTCTCGTAGTCGAATCCGAACTTGGACACGTCTGCAGGCTCGTAAATGTTCCGGAAGTCGAAAAAGCGTTTGCCGCGCATTGATCTTGCAACCCGGGCGAGGTCCAAGTGTCGGAACTGGTTCCATTCCGTCAGGATGACAACGGCGTCGGCGCCGTTCGCCGCGTCGTATTCGTCGGCGCAGTACATTATTTTGAACGGACCGGCGGCGAAATCGTCCTGGACGACATCGTTGTACCGGCCGCTCTCCACGGACGCGATATCCGCGAAAGGCAGCTTTTTCGCGTTCTCCATGGCCTGGGGGTCAAAGACTTTCACGCGGCTTCCCTTCTCGATCAGCTCAAGAACGATCGGGATGGAAGAGGAATCGCGGACGTCGTCTGTCCCCTGCTTGAAAGCCAAGCCGAGGACCGCGATGACCTTCCCCTTGAGGTCGGTCAGACTGGTTTCGATTTTATTGACCATGCGACGCCTCTGGAAATCGTTGGCTTTGACGACGGAATCGACAATGCTCATCCGGACGCCGTGTTCCTGCCCGATATTGACCAAAGCCTTGGTGTCTTTGGGCAGGCAGCTTCCCCCGAATCCGGGCCCAGGATGAAGGAAAAATTTGCCGATGCGGCCGTCCATGCCCATGGCTTTGGCGATATCGCGGACGTCCGCCTTAACAGCGTCGCAGAGTCCGGCGATCTCATTGATGAAAGCGATTTTTGTCGCCAGGAAGGCGTTGGATGCGTACTTGACCAATTCAGCGGTCTCGATGGACGTGAATATGAAGGGAGTGTCGATGAGGTAGAGGACGTTGTAGATATCGCGGATGATAGCGCGGCTTTTTTCGTTGTCGGTCCCGATCAGGATTCGGTCCGGGTGCATGAAGTCCCGGATGCCCGAGCCCTCTCGAAGAAACTCGGGGTTCGAGACGACATCGAAATCGAGCGAGAGGCCGCGGCGCTCGAGCCCGGCCCGGACGATCTCTTTGACTTTGCGGCCCGTCCCGATGGGGACCGTGCTCTTGTTGACGATGACCTTGTAGTCCGCCATGTGTTGGGCGATGGAGTCCGCCGCGGCGAGGACGTGCCGGAGGTCAGCCGAGCCGTCCTCGCCTGGAGGCGTAGGCACGGCGAGGAATATCACTTGGGATGCGGCCACTGCCGAGGCGATATCGGTCGTGAAGCGGAGCCGGCCGAAGGATACGTTCTTTATGAGGAGAGCTGACAGGCCGGGTTCATAGATGGGAACTTTTCCCTGCTCGAGGTCGCAGATCTTTTGGGCGTCCGTATCCATGCAGATGATGTTCAGTCCGAATTCGGAGAGGCAGGTACCCGTGACCAAGCCAACATATCCGGTTCCGATTATCGAAATGGAGACCATGTTGCACCTCGCCCCCTATTTTGCACATTTCTAGAGGCTTTATAAAGCAACTTTTTACATTGTCGATGCGATATCCTGGTGTCCTGAGGCCGGGAATAAGAATCCTCGTTGGAGGGTATTTCGGGGATCGTCCATGGCGACCAGACGACGCCCGGCATAGCCGAATACGCCGCCGGCCGGAAGTGGATGGCCAGAGCTCATTCCCTTGACTTGGAACCTCGCACGGATATATATATTCCATTAGGAAAAAAAGGTCGTGCATGGCGAAATCATACGGGCTGCACGAATGACGCGCGATCCCCTGCCAGAAGGCCGCTAGACGAGAAGCGGAAGAGGCGGGCGCTTGCTTTCTTGCACGTTGGAATCGTAGGCGGACGGAAATGCGCTTTAGCGTCCTGATACCCGTATGCAACCGCGAGGAGTATGTCCGCCAAGCGATTGATTCGGTATTGTCCCAGGCTTTTTCTGATTACGAGCTGATCGTCATCGATGACGGCTCCACCGATCAGACACCCGATGTCCTTCGATCTTATGGGACTCGAGTCAAGACAATCCATCAAGAGAATCGCGGAGGCCAAGCCGCTCGCAACGCCGGGGCCGCTCAGGCGGAGGGAGAATATCTGGCATTTTTAGATAGTGACGACCTTCTTTTGCCCGGAGCCCTCGCGACGTACGACCAGGTTATCAAAGCCTTTGATTTTCCCGCATTAATCCTCGGCTCGATGACGTATTTTAATCAACCCCGGTTTGTTCCGAGGAATCCCGGTCATAGCGGGAAGGCCATCGAGGTGCTTGCATATAAGGATTTTCTGGCGAAGGAAATTGGCCTGGGTATGTCCAGCAGCAAGATCATCATGCGAAAATCCGTTTTTGAACCGATCAGGGCACGACAAAAAGACGCGGCCGCGATCTTGCACATGCAAGACCACGATATGTTGCTCCGGGCCGGCACTTCCGGCCCGTGCGTGATCGTCATCCGACCAAATACGGTCGCTTACCGCGTGCATGAATTTAATAACGTTCGAAACATCGAGGCCATGGTCAGTGGAACTTTGTATTTGGTCAGGGCCGAACGGTGTGGCCAATATCCGGGTGGGAAGGCTCGCCGTTTTTCGAGATATGCCTATATCGGCAGCAAGGTCTATTTTTGGCTATGGAAGGCATTGAAATTGCACCGTCCAGATTTGGCGTTTAGACTCCTTATGAATGCTGGACCCATGTTGCTGGCAGCCGCGTTAAGAAAGGTGTGGGGGAAATTTCGTCCTGTTTCCCGAACGCATGTCTTGGGCGAAGAGCCCTAGGCATCTCATATCATCCACGTTTGATAAAGGAGCCCCCGATCAACGGCGCAGGATTTATAGAGCGAATGACGATCATACCGACTATATCTGGCTTGCGGACGAGGATTCATATCGGGATGCCTTTCTTCGGACGCTCACCCAATAGGCCTCCTCGAGATTGACCACCCGCTCCCGCATCTGGGCTGGCTTCAGAATTTTTTTGAGAGGACATCCTGCAACATCTGCTTGTCGAGCGTCAGGTCCGCCACCAGGCGCTTGAGCTGCCGGTTCTCCTCCTCGAGCTGCCTCAGCCGACAGAGCTCCGAAACGCCCAGTCCCCCGTACTTCTTCTTCCAGCGGAAAAAGGTCTGCTCGGAGATGCCCATCTTCCGGCAGACCTCGGCCACCCGAGTGCCCGACTCGGCCCGCCCAGAGCAAAGGCGATCTGCTCTTCGGTGAACTTCGACTTCTTCATCCGCAAAACCTCCTCTCTTGAGATTTTGCCAGAAAACTCACATTATGTCTGGACCATTTTTAAGGGATGAGGTCCATCGAAGAGAGTTTACGATGGCTCGCCTCCTTATGCCAATTTGCGAACGTTACTGTACACTAGCTTTGATAGGCGTTCCACCACAGGGCAGTCGCCTTTATGGCCGGACCGCTCATCAGCTAAATATGGGCAACGCCATCGAGATACTTCATAGTGTCAACCCGTAGGCGAAAGGGCCAATACGCCATGAAGGATACGGAGCGGGCGGCAGAATTCCCTCTCAGGGAACTTTTATATTTTGTGGAAGTCCTGTTTGTAAAGAATCAACGATGCGGAAGGTGGTCGCCGTTGTATAGAGGATCGACTCGAGCGGAATGGGCGACGGGCGTCCTTCCCGGATCGACTTGACGAAAAGCTCCACTTCTTCCTTGTGGCCCTTGCCGGGGTTCTTGATTTTTTTGTATTTGCCGTCGACATAAACATCTGCAGTTCGAAAGTCATTGATGATAAAGGTTTTGCCGCCGCCGAAGATCTCGATGCGTTCCTTGGCAAGAAGCTTGTCGCCACAGGCCAGGTAAGTAATGAGCCCGACTGAACCGTCGCCGAAGCGGATCGTCATGGCCACATTGTCCTGGTTCTTCATTTTCGAGTTCACATTGGAGATGCATTCGGCGAAGACTTTTTCGGGATTCGCCCCCGTCATGAATTGCAGAAAATCGACAAAATGGCAGACTTCCCCGAGGATCCGGCCGCCTCCTTCATCGGTTTGGGTCCAGTGGTCTTTTGGGATGAACCCGGCGCTGACCCGATAGTTGACCACAAGCGGTTCCGAAAGACCATGGAATAGCTCCTTGGCCTGCCGGGCCAGCGGAGCGAACCTTCGATTGAACCCGACCTGGAGACGGCGAGCCGGATGGCGTCGGCAGACGTCCGCAATACGGGGCAGGTCCGACTCGTAAATGGTCAACGGCTTTTCGACGTAGACGTTTTTTCCCGTTTCGAGGGCCGCTACGGCCAAGTCCCCATGAGAGTTGTGACGTGTCGCGATAAATACGGTATTGATCGCCTTGTCCGAAATGACATCCTGGGCATCGGCTGAGAAGGAACGGAACTTGTGCTTTTCGCTGACGCTTTTCGCCGTTATGCCCCGGGAGTCCGCCACGGCGAGGAGCACGCCGTGAGCCTGGGCGTAAGGGATCAGAAACTTCTGGGCGAAACTCCCGGCACCGATAAAGGCGATCCCAACGGACGGCTCCGGGGTCGTGGAGGGCAGAAGGGGTTGCCCCTTTTTCTTTTCCTCGGTTTCGGGATATCTCAAAAGAATGCCGATGGATGGCTCTTGGACCTTTCCCGTAACAATGTCGTATGCCCTTTCGGCCTGCTCGATGTCGAACACGTGGGTGATCAACGGCTTGACGTCGACGGATTCGCTTTCGAGCAGCTTGACGAACGCCGCCATATTCCTGTTTTCGGTCCAGCGGACATAACCGTAAGGGTAGTCGTGCCCTTCTTCTTCATACGTATGATCATATCTCCCCGGGCCGTAAGAGCATGAGATCTTCATCTCCAATTCCTTTTTGTAGAAATGAGGCTCGCGGGGGATGTTCATCGGAACGGCGCCGACGACCACGATCACGCCTTTTTGCCGGAGGACGGAGGTTGCCAGTTCGACAGGATCACTCGTTTTGGCCGCCGCCGTAATGATCACCGAATCAAACCCATGCCCTTCAGTGAAGAATTCGATCGCCGAGTCAAGGCTCGAATCGCCTCGCACCGCAGCGGCGTGGCAGCTGATCTTTTTGCCGAGCTCGACCATAGCCGTCGACATGTCAACCCCGAAGACCCTGCACCCGTTGGACCGGAGGATCTGGGCGGTGATCTGGCCGAGCAGCCCGAGACCGATGACACACACGAATTCACCGATTCTGGGATTGGCTTGACGTACACCCTGCATGGCGATTGACCCCAGCGTCGTGAAAGCAGCGTGATCTAAAGGAACGAGATCGGGAATCTTAACAATGAGGTTCTGCGGCACGGAAATGATCCCCGCGTGTGAGGCGCTGCTGCCCCCGCAGGCCACTCGGTCGCCGGGCTTGAATGCGCCGTCGGTATCCATGGACAGGAGCACAGTGCCCGCGGAGCTGTACCCGAGCTCCTTAAGCGTTTCTAGCTTCGTGCGCACTCTCTTGAGGGTTTCCGAGAAACCCTCCTTTTTGTACGTATCTAGCACTTGCTTGACGAGGTCCGGCCGCTGGCGCGCTTTTCCCAACAGTGAGGCCTTGGCGGTCGAGACGGTCGAGCGCTCGGTTCCGGCGCTGATGAGTGAGTAATGATTGCGTACGAGCACAAAGCCTCTAGAGATAGATGGCATTGGGACGTCGCCAACAAAGAGTTCGCCCGTTTTAAAATCTTGGATTACCTGTTTCATGGATATGCTCCTTTTATTAGCTAGCCAGGTCCCAGACCAAACTCTCAAACTTTTTCTATTACAGCAAATTGCCAGGCCCTCGGAATGTTGTTATGCTCTCCCATCCATCATTAAAGCTCTGAGCGATATGCTTGATATCCCGCGTCGTCAGTTTATGGTTGCAGGGGATCACGAGAGTCCTCTTTAATAATCGCTCTGCTGCCGGGCAGTCTCTATTGTAACCATAATTTTTTGCCGCGTCTTCTATGGCTTCTTCATAAGGCGTTGCCGCACTGACCCCCCGCTTTTTAAGGGCGGCCCTCAAGAGATCACGGTGTTTCGTGGAGCTAAAAACGATAGGAAACATAAGGCGATTATAGAAAGCTCCGGGGCGAATATCGGAGTGGCCTGTATAAATTGCCGCGCCTTCTCCCACAGATAGGTATTTGCCTAATCGAAAACTGAAGACGGCAATCGTGCCCATCGATCCGGCCAACCGATCGTTCAAGCTGCTTCCGAGAGCCTGGGCACAATCCTCGATGATGGGCTTGCCGTGCATGGCGTCCTGCACGCTTCCCATATCACACATATTGCCGAACATATGGACTGCGACCACGGCATCGAGATCGGAGCGTTTCGCATAGAGGTCCTCAGGGGATATGCAGAAAGTCCCCGGATCGACATCCAGGAACCGCGGCCGGCAGTCAGCCGCCTTGATGGCCTTGAAAACGACCGGGCAACAATAGAGAGGCACTCCGATCCTCGATCCCGGTTCTAGGCCGAGTGCTTTGATGGAAAGGATTATCGCAGCCCTTCCTGATCGGATGGGAATCCCATCGCCGAGCGCAAACGGCCAAATGAGATTCGGGGCTAAGTCAGGTTTCCTTGCGGCCATGAGGCCACGAACCATGTCGCCCAGAGAATACTGATGAAGTTCACTGGGCAGCAAGTTCAACATGAGATGGGTTTCCTCTTTCCTAACCGTTCAACTCATATTCTCAAGATCTCTCATTCTCTTTCGGGCAGCTTGAAGCTTACCAACTTATGCTTTTCCGCGTCAACGATATCCCCTCTGCTACGAAGACGGGCAGCCAAGTGATAAAGGCGATATTTCAGGGGATGAAAAGAATATTTCCACAGGTATCCTTGTTTAAGCACAGCCCCAAAGCGTTTTTTAAACAGCCCAAGTGTTTCCGCTTTTGAGCCCTTCTCCGGATTGATTCTCGTGCCAACAAAATCGAAGCGTTGGACGCCAAGGTTCCGAAATAAGCGGATAGCTTCCCAATAAAGAAGCTTGTTGGCACCTCGCTGCTGGCAGGCAGAATTCCCTCCATATATCGCATAGGCGCGCAATAATTGCTGTATCCAAGGACGACATAGCTTTGTGCCGTACCTCTGCAATCTGCGACCATTACCTTCCCATACTCACCGAGCCCGGAAAAAAAGCGCTTGAAGGATCTAAGGCACATGAAAGGAAGCTTAGATCTCTTGAAAGTCTCCCTAATAAGAAAATAGACCTGGTCAAGCTCCCCCTCAGCGGCGTCCCTTATAAGAATACCGGATCTGGACGCCGAGTTGATATTCTGACGGGTTATCCTGAATATCAAGTTGGTCAAGCAATATCGTTTCAGTCCTTAAACGGGCCATCCGAAATATGCCTTTGCGGATGATCGTGAAGGGCAAGATACAGCGGAGCTTTCCTTGGTTTTCGGTGCCGCCTAGCCATCCGCATTCGTCGCTGATCGCCTTCAGAAAGGATTCCTTTGCAAAAATGGGAAGGTCGGGGTGCCAGTTGATTTCGATCGGCGCGGCTCTCATCATATTACTTTCCGTCCCCTCTCTCATGGAGGGTTTTGCTTTTGCAATATACATCACCGAACGTCGAAACCTTGATACGGCTCTTGTCCAGACCATCGAGAACAGAATCGACAGCGTCGAATTCTATGGGGTCTTTCGTGTGTATGATTGCGACGATCGGACGGTACATCGAAGGATTCTTTTGGCCTTCACGGATTATTCCGTTCATCATATAGACCATTTCTCTCTTCGTCATCTGGCCCAAATCGAACTTCAGCGGGTAGCGGACGCGCATGAAATCCGAAAACCGGCTGATCATTTTTCTCCCGGCTTGCTTTGCCGACGCACCTGTCTGCTGCAGTCCGACCCGCTTGGATGTAAAAAGCTTCCATATGGGGACCTGTTGAGTATATAAGGGGACTTCCAGCAGGGCGCCCTGAGGATCGGGTGTGGTTACATCCTCCCTGAATTTCCAATAATAAGCACCCTTTGGGGCTCGGCGGTAATCCAACGTATGCTGACGCCATAAGCCGCCCTTATAAACAGACGAATCCAGCCGTATGCCCCGCTCGGCCAGCACATCGCCCAAGGGTTGGGTAGGTTGGAAAAGCAAGTGTCCTGCCCTAAAAGAAATCGGAGTAAAATCAGGGGCGCCCAAGAGTTTTCGCGTGTAGGCAATTGCCCGGTCAACTATTTGGCTAATACGTTCCAATGGCTGAGTACACAGATTATACTCCGTTTGGTCAAGAACCCATTGCCCCTTTTCGCGCCGGGCGTTATACCACCAGGGATGAATATGCAGTCCAATCTCGTACTCTTCTCTATGAAAGTCTCTCAATTGTTTCTTTATCAACTCGATGGCCGGGTCCGCGCTGTTAGCTTCTATCATCTCCAGCTCTGCGACATCAGGAAAAATGACAAATCGTGCGTTCCATTTATTAAAAATAGTCTGTAATTTTTCTGCCGGCTCAAAGACGGACTTTATTAAAGAGCCTTCCCCATTCCCATAAATCTCATAATCTAGAGTAAAAATAACTTCAATCATAATTGTCAGTGATTTTAGGTTCGAGATTACCCGCCCTAAGCTTCATAATTTATTTTATAGCAGAAATTAAGGATAAATCAACTAGGCGACACCTGAGATGTGGCATAACAATCGTCGATAAGGGCGACAAAATCATCCCTGGAATTCGCGACGGTCTTGTTTCTGGCCTTGCTCCTTTTTATCATTACAAAAAACTGCCGGTTTCTGGGCGCTACAAGTTCTTGACACTGATCCGCGGCTGGGACTATCATCATCTGCTCTACTGGTTGTGACAAGCTTCTAAATTCGCCTTAAGAGGAAGAGGGATAAAATTATGGAAGAAGGCTGGATTATAAACCGGAGCGAACCCGTACTTGTCACTGGTGCCGCCGGTTTCGTCGGCTCGCGTGTGGTGGGTTCACTGCTTCGCCTTGGTTTTAAGCAGATACGCTGCTTCGTGCGCCCAGCGAGTGAGAACGCTCTGTTGAAGGCCGTTCTGCTCGAGCACCCGGAGAATCATTGCCAAGTGCTCCCAGGCAATCTCCTGTCACGACAGGATTGCGCCAAGGCTGTTGACGGAGTTGCGGTTGTCTATCACCTGGTGGCCGGGCGGGGGAAATCGTTTCCCGGATGCTTTCAAGGCTCCGTCGTCACCACGCGCAATCTGCTGGACGCCGTGGTTCAACACAAGAGGGTGCAGCGATTCGTGAACGTGAGCTCTTTTGCGGTTTATTCCAACCTCCACCTGAGACGGGGAGCGATCTGGGACGAATCCTGCCCGCTGGAAGACAATCTGGAAGAACGCTATGATGCCTATGCCTATGGCAAAATCAAGCAGGACGAAATCGTGCTCGCCTATCATCAAAAGCATGAAGTTCCATTCACGATTGTCCGGCCAGGCATTGTCTTTGGTCCAGGCAAGAAGGCGATGCCAGGATTTGTCGGAACGGATACATTTGGGATATTTATTCGTATCGGAGGGAGCGGCCGGCTTCCATTGACTTACGTGGATAATTGCGCGGATGCGATTGCTTTAGCCGGGCTGGTCAAGGGTGTGGACGGAGAGGTGTTCAATGTGGTGGACGATGATCTGCCCAAGAGCAGGACGTTCCTGCGTGAATACAAGAAGCAAGTTCGTCCCTTTCGATCCATCTGGATTCCTTACCGACTCGCCTACTTCCTTTGCTTCCTCTGGGAGCGCTATTCGGTTTGGTCCGGCGGACAATTGCCGCCGGCGTTCAACCGGCGCATGTGTTCCTTTGCCTGGAAGGGACATCGGTATTCGAATCGCAAGCTAAAGGAGCGTCTGGGTTGGAAGTGCCGAGTGCCCATGGAGGAAGCATTGGCCAAATATTACGAGTTTCAAAAAAATGGCTAAGCAGACAATGATACGAGTGGCAATAATCGGGTGTGGGTTTATCGCGGATCAGCACGCGGCGCAGCTTCGGGCTTTGCCGGCCTGCAAAATCGTTGCGGCATGCGACACCGAGGAGTTGATGGCTACACAGCTTGCCGATCGATTTCACATCCAGCAAGTCTTTACTGATGCGGGAGAAATGCTCGGGAAAATCCGTCCGGATGCGGTGCATATCACCACCCCAGCTCAGACGCACTTCTCGCTGGGCCGGATGTGCCTGGAGGCCGGATGCCATGTCTACCTGGAAAAGCCGTTTACCGAGACAACGGCTGAAGCGGAAACCCTCATTCACCTCGCCCAGGAGAAACAGCGTCGGATTACGGTGGGGCATAACCTCCAGTTCAGCCCGGAGGCCATCCGGATGCGGGAACTTGTCAAAGCCGGGTTCCTTGGCGGGCCACCGGTCCACATGGAGTCCGTCCAGTGCTATTCACACGACGAACCCACTTATGGCAGGGCTGTCCTGGGCGATTCCAATCATTGGGTCCGGCGTCTCCCCGGCTCTCTGCTGCATAACCTCATCAGCCACGGCGTCAGCAAGATTGCGGAGTTTCTCGCTGGCGACTATCCCGACATTATTTCACTGAGCTTCAGCAGCCCCTATCTGAGACAGCTTGGGCAGACCGACATTGTGGATGAAGTGCGCGCCACCATTCAAGACAACCAGGGCACGACGGCGTTCTTCCTCTTTACCACCCAGTTCGGAGCCGGATCCAACGAGTTACGCCTGTATGGTAAATCGGGGATCCTGGTAATGGACAATACGTACCGCACCGTTGTACGGATCCGGCCCTCACACCACAAGAGCTACCTGCGGTACTTTTTGGCCCCATGGACCCATGCCCGGGAGCATGCTCGCAACTCGTTTCGCAGCATGAAACTCTTTGCCCGCAACGATTTCTACATGGACTACGGGATGAAAAAATTGATGGAGCTTTTCTATTCCGCCATCAGGGATAACAAGCCCGATCCCATCTCATCCGCAGAGATCCTGAGGACTTCCAGGATAATGGAGACAATTTTCGAGCAGATGCCAAAGCATGGTGCGCAGGGGTCCCAATTTAACGCTTCGATAGACCATGGACTATCTCATCCTGAATGACATCCCGACCCCGTGGCGGGAGCCGGTGTTCGAGCGGGTCTATCACAGACTGGCGAGTGCAGTGCTCGTGGTCCACCTTAAGAACAACGAAAAGCGCAGGCTTTGGAGTTTCCGTCTGGGGAGCTATCCGAGAACCATTTTGCGTTGCCTCACAATTACCACGCGTGGCAATGAACGGTTCTTCAATCCAGGTATCCTACCCCTTCTCCTGCGCCAGCGTCCGCGCGTCGTGCTAATCTCGTCGGGCTTAAAGGATGCTACAACGTCGCTGGCGTTGGTTATCTGCAAGTTGTTAAGGACGAAAATAGCCTGGCTGGATGACAGTTGGCTTGGTCGGGATCGGGGGATCAATGGTCTGCAGAGGCTGGCGAGGCGCATCGTATACAACGGTTGTGCGGACGCGTTTGTGGGGGCCAGCCGGCAAACGCTGGCAATGTTCAAACATTACAACCGTCGCCTTGTGCCGGAGCAGTTATTCTTGAGCCACCTAGTCGCGGACAATGACTTCTTCCAAGCGCAGCTCAGCGGCAAGCGGCTGGAGCGGCGGTTTGACGTCATGTTCTCCGGCCGAATCGTCTCGTTAAAAAATCCCGAATTCTTCGCCAAAGTCTGTGCCAGTGTCAAGACGCGTATCGGAAGGTGCCGCGTTTTGATTATTGGCGACGGCCAAGAAGACCTCAAGGCAGCCATGCGCGCCATTTTCGACAGGCACGGTGTGGACTATGAATTCGCAGGTTTCATTCAACATGCCGCGCTGCCGGATTATTACGCACAGGCAAAGCTGCTGTTATTGCCAACCTCTGGTGATTGCTGGGGAGTGGTTATCAATGAGGCGATGTTGGCAGGGACTCCGGTGGTAACAACCGAATGGACGGCAGCCGCGGGCGAATTGGTTCTGCATGAGCAGAACGGCCTTGTTCTGCCCCTGGACGTGGATACCTGGACCCAGGCGGTTGTTGAGATGCTTTCGGACCATGAAAAGTGGGAACTGTTTTCGAGGAATGCGCAGAGCAAGGTGCAGGAATTCACATTCGACAAAGCTGCCGCCGGAATTTTAGCTTCCTTCAGGTATCTGGAGGCTCAAGGGAGGATTGGTGCCAGGAAATGAGAGGCTTGCGCAGTCTAAATGGGCGGCGGAGATTCTCTCCTAGCGATACACCGGCTTCAACGGCCAAAGGTAGTTACAGTCCAAGAACCAAGCACGAAGTTGTTTGTCGTCAGGCGGTTTCAGACTTGCGGGCTGATTTCTTAAGCTACGGATTCCGTCTCTCATGATAATTTAGCTGACGCCGTTTGACAAGGCTTCAAGCATCGCCATCCGGTTCAACTCCCTCCGCATCCTCAGGGTCTCTGCGCGGACATTTTCCCTCTTTTTCAGGATCACGCGGTCCCTTCCGTAATACTTGTCCGCGGGGGTCACGTTGTCGGGTAGTGTACAGTGAAGTTTGCAATTTGGCATAGGAGGAAGGCCATCGTAAACTCTCTTCGATCGCCAAATCGATGGAGAGGAGGAACTTTACTACGATGGCCCAAACGCATTATAAGGGACTGTTCAAGAAAGCGCTATTGCAGTTCGTCACGGAACCGGATCCCTTGCTGTCGATGCTCAAGTGGGTGATGACGGAGATGATGAGGAGTATCCGTTCCTCTGGATCGACGCCCTGTACCAGAAGGTCCGGGTGGTCTCGGTAGCGGTGATGATCGCCTGCGGGGTCAATCCCGCCGGCTCCCGGGAGATCCTGGCGGTGGAGCCGATGTTCGACGAGTCGGAGGACTCCTGGCGCGTCTTTTTCCGCAAGCTCAAGGCCCGGGGCATGAAGAGGACGGCGCTCTGCGTCTCCGACGCCCACGCCGGCCTCCAGGCCGCAGTCCGGAAGGAATGGCTGGGCGCCTCGTGGCAACGGTGTAAGGTTCACTTCATGAGGAACATCACTTCTTAAGAGTAGTGCTGTGAAGCACTGCCTGGCCAAGGTGCCTCATCGGGAGAAGGCCCGCTTCGCGGCTCATCTGAAGCAGCCCTGGCTCGAGCCGGACAAGAAGAGCGCCCGGAGGTCAGCCGCTGTCCTGATCGAGGACTACGGCAAGCGGTTCCCCGAGGCGATCCGATGCCTGGAAGAGGGCCTCGAGGACTCCCTCTCGTTCTATGACTTCCCGGAGGTCGACAAGAAAAGGATCTCCTCGACCAACGGACAGGAGCGGCTGAACATGGAGATCCGCCGGCGGAGCCGGGTGGTGGGCGTGTTCCCCTCGGTCGAAAGCTACGTCCGATTGACGATCTGCTATCTTGTCGAATACTCGGAGGATTGGGGGAGCGAACGCAGTTACATCCGGGAGGACAAGGTCCTCGGGTCCTTGGACAGGCTTCATGAGCTGATGGCCCATGCGGCTAATTGAAGAGAGTTACGATGGCAGCGAATTTGCGAACATCAGTTGACACGGCCAATATATTTACACAGAATATCTGACACTCCCTAACTTATAATTATTTTTTTATTGGTCGTCTGCCAAATGCTAACCGGACCAATTTCATTGATTTTTTTGAAGCATTCAGTCTGCTCTATAATATGAGCTTCTTTGGGACGACAATAAACAATGAATATTTCCCGCGGATTTTTCAAGAGGGATTTTTGAATATTTGAAATCACTTGAGCCAAGACTGTTGCGTCAAAAGGATTGAAAAAATAACAGACCAAGCATTCATTGGGCAGGGGATAATCAACCACATCCATGCATATAGACTCAACATCCGTACATTTGGATATTGTGCTTTTAAAACGGCTGATATTGTCTAGGGCGATCTTGTGTAATTTTTCAGAGAATTCTACTCCGGTGATCTTTTTAAAAGGGAATTCAGTAGCTAATAAAATAGCCCTTCCTTTGCCAGAGCCGAAGTCGATGAAATTAAATCGTTGGTAATCAATCATTAGAATCGAAATCGCATCCCTGAAATATTGCGGATCACTTGCTTCATATGAGGCTGCGTATATTTGATTTGGATTGTGAACGATCAAATCGGTTTGATCGACAAAACCAATTGTATCAACTCCAAATTGCTCATCAAATGCTACTTCCCGCTGTTTATGCTTCTGAAACTCAGCACGAACTGATGAATCCAAAAGCCTAATTCGGCGTGCTATGTGTGCTAATGAAAGTTTAAACAGACCTATGAACCCATATCGATGTTTAGCTCTATAAACCCTACGGAAAAAAATAATCATTTTCTCTCTGACCTGCCCCATGTCAATATACCACCTGTTGTTTGTCGTCAGGCGGTTTTGGACTCGCGGGCTGATTTCCTAAGCTACGGATTCCGTCTCTCATGATAATTTAGCTGACGCTGTTTGGCAAGGCTATTCATTCCGCTGGTATGGAAGCTATATGAGAAACGGGAATGTGATTATCAACAACATCTTCAACACCCACGGGGGTTCAGTGGACATCAATACAAACACCGGAGTGAATACGGTTACCAACAACTTTTTGACGGCGAACGGCAATCCCGGCTTTGCGAACACGACCGCCACCGACCCGACCAATGCGCTGTTGCCTGACCTCTCCGTGTCGGCATCAAGCCCCGTGGTAGGAGCTGGGATTCCCCTCACGACCGCGAATGGGGCCGGAAGCAACACGATGACGCTCATTGTCAACGATGCCATGTTCTTCCAAGACGGGACATGGGGAGCTGCGATGACTCACGGCGTTACATTGTTCCCAGATTGGATTTCCATTGGCACAACTAGCAACCCCGTCCAGATAGCATCGACCAATTACTCGACGAACACGATCACGCTCGCCGTCCCGATGACTTGGGTCAGTGGCTCATCAATTTGGCTTTACAAGAATTCAAGCGGACAGCGAGTTCTTTACGGAACGGCTTCTGACATAGGTGCGTTTCAGGTTGTACGATAGTGACCTACCTCCCTTAAATCGGTCCAGGTATAATGAGAAAAACCTGGGAGAATAGACTTGGTCGGATATTATCCCAGAAAAATGGGCCAAACCCTGGGGCTCGCTCATTAGCTCCTTCGATATTTTATCGTTAACTTCTATGTAAGATATCTGCCAAGGGGGACTCTGGACAGGGTTCGTGCCGCCATGAGTGACAACAGCGTAGCAAGAGGAAATATCAATAAGAAATAAAACGGACTGTCGTTGCCTAGCATCAAACCTCGCCTTATTATCCAGCTAACAAACCATAAGAATAGAACATGGAGACAATAAATCCCATATGAGTAAAGGCCAAGCGAATTTAATAAACGGTAGGTTATTGTTTTGCCAAACCTATAGTTTTGGAAAAAAGAAAAAATAGTTACTAGTGCGGCAATACTTAAGAGAGGCGTCAGGAGTGCTTGCGCGAGGTATGTTCGAAGCGTTGCCGAGATGCCTGGGCCCTGCGATATCGGAATGCCCCAGAGTGCGGCAAAGACGGTTGCTGCTAAAAACCAGCAAAATGCTCCAGCGCCCACAAACGCCCGATTGCGAAACAAACGAACCGCCTCTTCGGCGTGTTCTAATAAGTAGTAGCCACCAAGAAAATATCCGATGTTGGAAATAAAGCAAATGGCTCCATATCTTGCAATTATAGGAGTGCCCGAACGCAAGAGGTCCGGAGCTCGGAAGAGAATGGAAAATGCCAGATTCCATGTGATCTGGATTAAGAATGCGCAAATCACAATAATCCCACTGTGCCTACGTGCTCGGTACCAGCGGCGTAAGACTGGATGTATGATGTAAAGTTGGAGAATTAGCACGATAAACCAAAGATGAGAGTTCGCTATAAGGAGATCCCTGATAATTATTATGGCATTGCTAGTTTTATGGAATTCAAACATCGAATATAGTATCGAATAGCTGACATATGGTATAAGGAGGAATTTTAGAGTGCGGCGGTAGAAAGGTGCGGCCTGTTCGTTTTTAGGATTGAGGCTAAGATAAAATCCAGAGAGGATAATGAATATGGGCACTGCAAATCGTGATAAACAGTTCACAAATATGAGCATGTGGGCAAGAGGGACCGATTGGCCGAACTGCGTAGATCCATTCGCAACATGGATTAAGATGACACCTAATATACATACCCCCCTGACAAGTGACATGGGATATACAAAGGCTTGCCTAGATGCCGTTTGCTGCATCAGGCCAGCCTCTTCCCCGTTAAGTGACGGTGCATTCATTTTGAAGGCAGGCCGAGTCCCGTTTGGTGTAATCTATGAGATTAGCCTCATCGGCCATAACTGTAGCCAACTACAGAACCTTTCTCCAGTAGTCGAGCATGTCTCTAAGGGTGTCCCGAAGAGGAATCTCCTGTTTCCAACCGGTTTCCTGTTTGAACTTTTCGCTGCTTCCATAAATAATAGGCTCATCAGTCGGCCGTATCAATTCACGGTCCTGCCATACCCTAAATTCAAAGCCAACAAGACTTCGAAGGATGTCCACTATTTCTTGCACGGAGTACACCGTTTCTCCGCTCAAATTATATGTCTCGCCTGCGGTTGCCTTGTCCAACGCCAGGACAAAAGCTCTGATAGTATCCCTCACATCAGTTATCGCCCTTCTGGCTTCCAAATTACCGACCCTCAACTCTTTTTTGGTGTTAATATATTTTTCGATTTCTATCAATCTGCGTGTAAAATCTGAGCATACATCGTTCACTTTTTTCGGCCCGGTTGTGTTAAAAATCCTTACCCCGATAGACTTAATACCAAAGTTTCTGTAATACTGGTAAGCAAGCATTTCCTGGGCCACCTTGGAAACTCCATACGGGTGGAGCGGCTTGAGAGAATGGCTTTCCATAATAGGCACTTCTTTTTCTGTCACAAAACCATACTCCGCACTGCTACACGCGTTTAGGATTATGCAGTCCAGACCAATTCTTTTCACACCCTCAAAGATGTTGATTGTACCAATAACATTCGTTTCAATCGTGTACCATGGATCATCCCAGGAAACCGTGGGATAACTTTGAGCGGCCAGATGAAATATATTCTGCGGTTTGAAGTCTTCTAATAAAGCAAACACCGCTTTCCGATCCCTTACGTCGCATTCTAAAACCCTGCATCCTGAATGTACATTGCTAATATCCGTTGTCGGTTTGAAATAGGTGGCTAATAGTTCTTCCCCCTTCCCCTGGAGCAATTCCACCAGATGGACGCCCATAAAGCCACCAAAGCCTGTTACCCATGTTCTCATTTCTTATTTATCTCCTTGAGCACGGCACTTTATACAATATCTATTACTGAGGCAGGCACAGAGTTGAATATTATCCCTGATGCTATAATGACGATGCAAATTCAAGCAAATCCTTAAATATAAAGTCCGCCATCACTTCTTGTGAGCGGTCCCTGCCATCATCTTTGATTAAAACCGACGTCATGTTCAGCGTTTTCGCAAAGACCACGTCGCTGCTATTATCCCCGACCATGACTGATTTAGAAAAAATAATTGAAGGAAAATCTCTCTTTGCCTCCAAGGCAAGGCCGACCTCCGGTTTTCTGCATTTACATTGCGCATCAAGGTCGTGAGGGCAAACGTATATACCGTCGATTCGTCCACCGATCTTCATGATTGTCCCGATCATCCTCTCATGAATTTCGCTTAAGTTGGCACCCTGTATGAGTTTCCTGGCCACGCCCCGCTGGTTGGTAACGACGATGATTTTTCCAAATACATTCGACAATCTTTTTATCGCCTCTCTTGCCGTTGGCAGGAATCTGAACTGAGCCCATTCTCTTACATAATCATCTTCAATCTTATAATTTATGACTCCGTCCCTATCTAGGAAGAGGGTCCAGGTCTCATCGATATTCAAATCTTTTAAGTTCGGTTTTTGCTCTTTCATAATCGTGAGGTACCCCGATATCTATAAAATAATCGTTAAATGGGAGGCCATATATTGTTTTCTGACGATAATATTTTTTCAAAAAATCGGATTCGAATGAAAAGTTGTCAGGTAACTCTATCCCGTCAAACACTTCCCGACTGATAAGATAAATGCCACCATTAATAAAACCTGCCTCGTGGTATCGGTTTCCATCAAAGCCGGTGACCCTGCCTTCGCCATTAATCGTTACCGTTCCGTATCTTTCGATATTTTTCATAAACTTCAAGGCAAGCGTAGTCCGCGAAGATTTGGATTTATGGAAATCAAATAAAGTCGCGAACCTTATAGGGAAAAACGTATCCCCGTTCATGACAAACACATGCTCGTCAGTGACGAACCGCAAGGCATTCCTTATTGCTCCGCCTGTTCCGAGAGGCTGATCCTCTGTCGCATATTTGATTGCGATATCGTCATATTTGTCCCGAAAATGCTCCTTGATCACCTCAGATTTATAACCGACAGAGAGGACGATTTCAGTGATGTCCTGACCAGTCAAGAACTTGAATAGATATGCAAGAAAGGGCTTGCCGTTAATCTCAGCCATAGGCTTTGGAACACAACTAATTAGGCTTCCTAGTCGCCTCCCAAGACCTCCGGCAAGAATGATTACCACAGGCATATGATCCCGTTTCAAGACTTTCCCCCAAAGAGATGGTCTTCGACTATCTCACAAATGATATGACCAATCATGATGTGCGCTTCTTGAATTCGAGGCGTAGAAGAAGACGGGACACAGATGACGTGCTTACACAGTCTCAGCATTCGGCCTCCGTTTCCGCCCGTCAGGCCAATCGTGATCATCTGCATCTGGCTTGCTATTTCGATTGCTTTGAGTATATTTTTTGAATTCCCCGAAGTAGATATCGCTATCAGCACATCCCCTTGTTTCCCGTTTGCCTGAACGAGGCGAGCGAAGACCTCCTCGTATGAATAATCATTGGCGACTGCCGTGAGATATGATGTGTTCACATGAAGCGCTTCGGCGGGCAGGGGCCTCCGGTCCAGGTAAAACTTGCCTGATAGTTCAGCTGCAATGTGCTGAGCGTCGGCTGCACTTCCCCCATTGCCACACAATAAAACTTTGTTCCCTTTTATATAGGCATCAATGAGTTCCCTGCTAATTCTACTGATTGTGTCCAGGCAATCGGTATTGTTGAGTAATTCCCGGTGGAGAGTCAGAGATTCATCGATTATCCGCCTAATCCGTTCCATACATCCCCCTTTAGTTTTTTTATCTCGTTGTTTGCCAGCTGGTCAAGCCATGCTTGGCAAACTGGAATCTCCTGAATTCACCCCCAAACCTTTCATGCAAGGCCTCTACCACTTTGTATCGAGTGTTTCCCGGGCAGTAGAACATCATATATCCGCCGCCGCCGGCACCCGAGATTTTTCCTCCTGTAGATCCAGCCTTAAGGGCGGTTTCATAAATTTCGTCAATCGTTGGATTACTGATGCTAGCCGACGTCCTTTTCTTGCGATTCCAGCCAAAATCGAGGATCGGGCCGATCTCCGCTAAATTACCTTTTAGGATTGCCTCCTTCATCAATATGGCCTGCTCTTTTAACTGGTGCATAGCCTCGATAGCATCTTTATTCTCTCGGATTATATTAAGGGACTGATCCTCGATGATTTTAGATGAAAATCTGCTGGTTCCAGTCTGATAAAGAACAGTGTTGAATTCTAGCTCGTAAAGGTACTCTTGCTTTATTCTAAGCGGGTTCACGATTACCTTTTCGCCTCGATTATGAAACTCCATGAAATTAAATCCACCAAAGGTCGCTGCGTACTGATCCTGCTTTCCTCCCGCCATATTTAGGTCTATTCTCTCGATTTCGTATGCGAGACGTGCAATATCATATTCTCCCAAAGGGAGGCCGAGCCATTCAACAAAAACACCCACCATCGCTACGACGAGGGTGGAAGAAGTGCCAAGACCCGAGCCGGGGTGCGCATCGACATAGGTGGTAAGCTGAAACGATAACGGGTCTCTAACAAATTCACCTGCAATTCTGTTATACACACCTTTATGAAGTACGAAAGTTGGATCCTCTATTTTAATGACGTCCTTCGAAGACGCCTCTAAGCTGGCTCCTCTGTCAATAGAATTAAGAATAATCTTACCGTCACTTCTGGGTTCCACGGATGCATAAGCGTACATCGTAATGGTTGCGTTTAGAACCGCTCCTCCATAGACCTCGGAATACGGGCTGACGTCAGTTCCCCCTCCTGCTAATCCCAGCCTCAGGGGAGCTCTGCTCCTGAAAAGTGGCTTGCTACCAATCATACTGTTACCCCCTAGATGGTTTCCCTGCGAAATATCCCGTGTTGAGCATTCTGCGTTTTTATTCTTTTTTATCTTACAGCAAAGTTCTGTACAGGTCGAAGGTTCTCTCGCCAGTCAGCTCCCATGAATGATTTATTTTCCCCTGCTGAATGATTTTTTCTCGCGTTCCATCCAAGTCTTTGAAAAGATCGCTATTAAAATATTGAATAACCTTATTAGCCAAGTCTTCTGGATCTTCCGACTTACAGATAAACCCCGTTTTGCCAATAATGACATCGTCTTTCAGTGACCCTGTATCTGCAGCGACAACCGATAAGCCAAAACGGTACGATGTATAAATCAGTCCACTCTGAAAGATGTTCTTATAGGGTAATATTAAGACGTCGGCGGCCTTAAAATAAACCTCTGCTTCCACTTCAGGGATATATTCTATTCTTTGAAGAATTATATCTTCTAGCCCATGTTCTTTGATAATATTTTTAATATCTATCCAATACTCCTGGCAATCGACCTTAATTCTCCCGGCAATGATCAGTTTTAAATCCTTGTATCTTTCTCGTAAATTGACCAAAGAAAGTATGAGGAACTCTAATCCCTTATAAGGGGCAATATTGCCAAAAAACAGAAGAATTTTATCTTGATTAGACAAGTTAAGTCTTTTTCTCGCCTGTTCTCTTGTTAAATCAGTTATTGGCATAACCTCATTAATTCCAAATGGGATTATGGAAATCTTTTTTTCTTTGACATGATAAGATTCAACCAACTCCATCTTCATTTTTTCTGTGTGGACAATGATGTGGTCAACAATTCTATACATGAACTTTAGAGATAGACTATTCATTAATGTATCGCTGCCGGCTAATTTTCTGTAATTAATATCATGAGCTGTAAATATTATCTTTTTCCCTAAAGCCTTATAGTAGAGATTTAGTAAGGTCCGATCGATGAATACAAATTTGTTCAACCATAGGATATGAAATAGTCTTGAATCTGTTTTAGCCGCATAATTAACTAGCTTGAAATAGTATTTCAAGACACGAATAATCTTTTCTTTCAATGACGCGACGACAGTTTGGTCGCCCCTCAAATTGTAATAAGTAACATTCTTGCTCTTCACAACACAGGCGTCCTGCCAGTAATCATTCCCGATAAATTCTATATCAAGCGGTTGCGTAGTCAGGCCTGATAAAAGACCTAAAGCATAATGAATATCCTGCCCGCCGGTAAGGAGAGAAATTTTAAGTTTAGTTCTATTCGATTGACTCATGAATGTAATTTTGTGCGGTCATGTCAAGATTCCTTCGCAATTTCTCTGCCATCGTGACCCTCTTCACTTGGCCGCCTGAGCCGTCAGGAAGACCAACCTACCTCTGCTCAATGTACCACCTCTGAAGTGACATTTTCAAGCATTTGGACCTGCCCCCCCTATGTGATTAATATATTCTACTCTGTTCGATTTACACCTGCTATTGATATCTTACGTTGGTACTTTCTTGGAATTCTTCTTGGCAGCTAGTTAGCCCTTGGGATATGTCACCCTTGCAAGGGGAAATGGGAAATTGTTGTTTTTCACCGAGCCCTCGTGTAATATCACATATAAAGGCAATTTATGAAGCCACTGATTACTTTTGCTTTGTTTGCTTACAACCAGGAACGCTTCATTCGTGAGGCCCTGGAAAGCGCGCTTGCACAGACATATTCCCCGCTTGAAATTATTGTCATGGACGATTGTTCAACGGACCACACTTTTGAGATTGTTCGGCGAACGGCAGCAGAATATCATGGACCGCATTTGGTAAAGGTGTTCCGCAATTCGACAAATCTCGGAATCGGCGGAAACGTCAATCGAGCAATAGAACGCTGCAGCGGTGAATTTGTTGTCTTTGCTGCAGGGGATGATATTTCAGTTCCGAGCCGTACAGATATTATCTTTAAAGCGTGGGAGGAGTCGGGAAAGCAGGCATTGGGTGTCTTTTCCAGCCACATTATCATTTCTGAGAACGGAAGGGAGCGGGGAATCGAAGGAACGCGGGGTAACAGGAGCGATATCCGGCTCTTTAGACGGTTGGATGGAAATCTATTTCGGTTTTTATCAACTCGGGATCCAATGGTAAATGGATGTACCGCTGCCTGGTCTCCTGAGCTCTTCAGGTACTTCGGCCCTGTGCGATCAGACCTGGAGGATGTTGTCTTGAGTTTTCGCGCTTTGGCTATTGGCAGTCTTTTTTACATCCATCAACCCATGGTGAAATGGAGGCGCCATGGAAATAATGTTTCTTTCTTTCAAGGAGAGGCAGATAAGTCCTTTGAAGATCGAGAAAAGCAGTTGCGTTGGGTGGATGAGATGACCGTGAGAGCTTTCGATAATATAATAGATGACATCAAGATACTCCGCGAGAAGGGCCGAATTTCTATCTGCTATGCAGATCGCTTGAAGGCTGAAGCACGGCGCGTCAGCAGACGCTATAGCGTTGAGCGGCAGATGATGGACGAGAATTCTCTGCAGAGATTGCTCACTGTGGCAGCCGCTGTGGGGCACGGAGATCTAAGATGCGCTTTAAAATCGGCGCCAAGAGCATTACCAGTGCCTATTTATCGCGCGTTATTCAGGCTCAGGGCTAAAAGGCAGTCAGCGCTCCAAAATGACACCAACCACCGCATTTAAGCCAGTTGTATTTCGATTGCGAATAGCAACTCCCGTGAGAGCAATCGTCCAGAATTCGGTTGAGTTTGGCACGGCGAGGCGCCTGGATCCGCTGACCTCATGGGGATCCGCCAGGATGAAACCCTGCACGTGCCTACGAGAGGGAGGCACTCGTGCTCGAACACACGTTTGCGTGCCAGCTGTGGGCTTGGAAACGGAGGGGACATTTTGATTATTGCCGTAACTGGCGGCTGTGGTTTTATCGGTTCGAATTTCATACGGCATGTCCTTGAGCATCGTCCGGCGTGGCATATTGCGAACGTCGATGCGCTGACTTATGCCGGCAACTTAGGTAACCTCGCAGATATCGCTAAAAGCCCGCGCTATCAGTTCATCAAGGGCGACATCGGCGACTTAACATTTGTCAGTTCCCTCTTAAAAAGAGTTGATGGAAAGCTCGATGCCATCGTCAACTTTGCGGCAGAATCGCACGTTGACCGCAGCGTCCTCGGCCCCGGCGCTTTCGTGCGCACGAACATCAACGGGACTTTCAATTTACTTGAGGTTGCACGCCAGGCAACGGGCCTCCGCTTTCTTCAGATTTCGACCGACGAGGTCTATGGCTCGCTCGGTGATTCGGGTAAGTTCACTGAGACGACGCCGCTCGCGCCGAGCAGCCCATACTCGGCGAGCAAGGCAGCCGCGGATCTCCTGGTTCATGCTTACTATCACACCTTTGGCGTGGACGCGGTGGTCACCCGCTGCTCGAATAACTACGGGCCTTACCAATTTCCGGAGAAGCTTATCCCACTCATGATTCTGAATGCCCGCTCGGGCAAGGAGCTCCCTGTCTATGGTACCGGCCGGAACGTGCGGGACTGGATCCACGTCGAGGACCACTGCCGTGGCATCGTTGCGGCACTTGAGCGCGGGAAGAGCGGCGAAGTTTACAACTTTGGCGGGAACTCGGAGCGGGCCAACATCGAGATCGTAAAGCATATCGTGGAACGAGTAGCGGGCAATCGTGATCTCATTCGCTTTGTGAAGGATCGCCCGGGGCACGACTGGCGCTACGCCATGGACGCGGCCAAGGCCAGGCACGAGCTGGGATGGGAACCTCGAATCGCTTTTGACAAGGGGCTCGACCGGACCATCGAGTGGTATCTTGCTAATGAAGCGTGGTGGCGTCCGATATTGACCGGCGAGTACCAGCGCTTCTACGAACAGTGGTACGGTGGCCGCTGAGCGCCGCGTCTGAAATGGAGGTAAGAGACTGATGAAAGGGATCATCCTCGCTGGCGGCAAGGGAACCAGACTCTATCCACTGACAAAAGTCACGAACAAACACCTGCTCCCTGTGGGTCGGGAGCCCATGATCTTCAATCCGATCCGAAAGATGATTGAAGCTGGCGTCACCGATATCCTCATCGTCACTTCAACCGAACACATGGGCGACATCGTGAATCAGCTCGGCAGCGGCAAAGAGTTCCACTGCCAGTTTACCTACCGAGTCCAGGAGGAAGCTGGCGGCATCGCCGACGCGTTGGCACTTGGTGAGGGATTTGCCCATGGAGATCGGATCCTCGTCATCCTGGGCGACAACATTACCACGGGCAGCCTTATCCCACATGTGGCGGAGTTCGGGAAGCAGATCAAGGGAGCTAAAGTGCTGCTCAAGAAAGTCGGCGACCCGGAGAGGTACGGCGTGGCGGCCATCGACGAACAGCAGATCATGAGTATCGAGGAGAAACCGAAGGAGCCAAAGAGCAACTTCGCGGTCATCGGCTATTACCTCTACGACGAGCAGGTCTTCGACATCATCCGCGGCATCGCGGCTTCGGCCCGCGGGGAACTCGAGATCACGGCCGTCAACAATGCCTACATTGCGTGCGGGCAGCTAACCTATGGGGTTCTCGATGGTGATTGGACCGACGCGGGCACATTCGAGTCGTTACAGCACGCGAACCAGTTGCTGATGATGACTTGAAGTTGCCCAGGCGGTTTTTCCCCATCGTAAACGCTCGACCTAGCAAGCGCCATCGCTTCAGCAGTTGTTGCTCCGATATGCTCTTCAGATGCCGCTTTTAGCGTTCTGTTACGCCAACGTGATAATTTCCTCTTTGGGCAACGTGAATATTTCCGCTTTTTTAGGCTAAAGTACTCCTTCGGACAGAAGGAGTACCGGCCCAGTGGGAAAGATACTTATCACGTTGCCCGGGACCGAAAATATTCAGGTTGCCTTGACACAACAGTTTACATTATTGACACAGCCAAACGGGCGGAGATATACTCCTCGCATGATCAAGAGGGTAAGTTTCTGTCCCCCTAAAGATCATAATCAATTTTGCGGAAAACAGTAAAGCCCATAGAGATTGTGAATTGTCTGAATGAGTAGGTTCATTCATCCAAACGCTCTCGTCGAAGGTGGTGCTTCCCTCGGAGATCGAACGCGCATCTGGGCATTTGCCCATGTGTTGCCAGGGGCACGAATTGGATCAGACTGCAATATCTGCGACAACGTCTTCATCGAGAATGACGTGATTGTTGGCGACCGTGTTACTGTCAAATGCGGCGTACAATTGTGGGACGGGCTAAGGATTGAGGATGATGCGTTTATTGGACCGAATGCGACATTCACGAATGACATGCGGCCCAGGAGCAAGCAGTACCCTCAGGAGTTCCCAAAGACCCAAATAGGTAAGGGAGCTACCATTGGTGCTAACGCAACCATCTTGCCCGGCAGGAGGATCGGGGCGTGGGCCATGGTCGGGGCCGGTTCGGTCGTGACCCGCGACGTGCCGGACTTTGCGTTGGTGACTGGGAATCCCGGCCGTCTGTGTGGGTGGGTGTGCCGCTGCGGTCAGAAGCTGGGGAGCTTTGCGGCTGGCGCTGTTTCCTGTCCCTGCGGCCGATCCTATCAAATCATATCGGATCAAACCATCGAAGAGAAAGTGGATGTCCCTTAAAGCTTGTCGGGTGATTGACCTTCCCAAGATCACCGATCCTCGTGGCAGCCTTACTTTCGTCGAGGGCGCTCGCCATGTGCCCTTTGACATAAAAAGGGTGTTTTATCTTTACGATATTCCAGAAGGAGTTGACCGGGGTGGACACGCCCTCAAGCGCTGTCACCAGTTTCTCATCGCCATATCGGGAAGCTTCGATGTCGTTCTTGACGATGGTATCGAGAAACGTCAGGTTCACCTGAGCCAACCTTATCGTGGGCTATATATTCCCCCGCTGATCTGGCGCGAGATGGAAAATTTTTCCTCCGGATCAGTATGTTTCGCGCTTGCGTCTGAATTCTACAGCGCTGAGGACTACTATCGTGATTATTCTGAATTTCTTCGGATGGTGGGGCAGTATCAGTCATGAAGATCCCTTTCCTGGATTTTAATGGCCCCTATGAAGAGCTAAAAGCCGAGTTGGACGAGGCCTATGACCGATTCATGCGGTCCGCCTGGTACATTCTGGGGAATGAAGTCAAATCGTTCGAAGAGGAGTACGCTGCCTACTGTGGTGTATCCCATTGCGTTGGCGTTGGCAATGGCCTCGACGCTTTGCATCTGATCCTCCGCGCATTGGCAATCGGTCCTGGTCACGAGGTCATCGTTCCCTCAAATACGTACGTCGCCACGTGGCTTGCTGTCACCTACGCCGGTGCAATACCGGTGCCGGTCGAACCAGATCCTCGCACGTACAATCTCGATCCGGACCGTATCGAAGCCGTGATTTCTGATCGCACCCGCGCCATCATGCCAGTCCATCTTTACGGCCAACCCGCAGACATGGATCCGGTCCTCGCTATCGCAGAGAAGCGCGGAATTAAGGTCATCGAAGATTCCGCCCAGGCACATGGGGCGCGCTACAAGGGACGCCGGACTGGTTCGCTCGGCCACGCGGCCGGTCACAGTTTTTATCCCGGAAAGAATTTGGGCGCGTTTGGAGACGCGGGCGCTGTCACCACAGACGACCCCGTGCTCGCGGATAAGGTACGGCTGTTACGGAACTATGGTTCGCGCGTGAAGTACCAAAATGAAGTCAAAGGCGTCAATTCCCGCCTCGACGAAATTCAGGCCGCTTTGCTGCGGGTAAAACTCCGTCATCTAGACGAATGGAATGACCGCCGGCGCAAAATAGCTGCGTTTTACCTCGAGAATCTCAGCGACCTTCCTTTTAATTCTGGTCTGGTCCTCCCATTCGTCCCCGCTTGGGCCGGTCCCGTCTGGCATTTGTTCGTCATCCGACATCCTCGGCGGGATACGCTGCAGACGCGGCTGACCGAGGCGGGCATCGGGACGCTAATCCATTACCCGGTGCCCCCACACTTATCCGGCGCCTACGCCGACACGCCCGCGAGGGCATTGCCGATCGCCGAAGAGTTAGCGCGGACGGTCCTCAGCCTGCCCATGGGGCCGCATCTGTCCGAGGCCGGCGCTGCTGCCGTCGCCCATGCTATCCGTGAGTCTTGCAGCATTTAATACCTCATATGAATGCATCTACTCCCGCCGAAGGCGTCCCTGCTGCCATACCGTCGAACTCGCCCCGCATGGGATCCTACGGCCAGATACTGAAATCCTCATCGATCATCGGTGGGGCCCAGGCTCTGAATCTCCTGATTGGCACGGTCAGGACCAAAATAGTAGCAATTCTCCTCGGCCCCGGCGGAGTTGGCCTGGTGGGGCTGTATCAATCCGTGACTACCCTCGTCGGTACATTCGCCGGCCTCGGAATTCCTTCGAGCGCTGTCCGACAAGTGGCTGAAGCCTCAGGATGCGAGGACGGTCAACGGATCGGGCGAACAGTCGTGGTCCTGCGCCGGGCCTGTTGGTTCTCAGGCCTTTTGGGAACTCTGTTGACCGTTGTCCTGGCTTGGCCGCTGAGTGTGTGGACATTTGGCAATGGTGAACGGGCGTGGCCGATTGCTGTTCTCGGCCTAACGTTGCTTTTGTCGAGCATCTCGGGCGGTCAGATGGCCTTGATCCAGGGAGTCCGTCGGATTGGAGACCTCGCCCGGTTCCAGATCCTTTCGGTCATCGCCGGGACGATTCTCAGCGTGTGGCTTTATGCCTGGCTCGGCGAACGCGGGATTGTCCCTGTTCTTCTCGTCTCGGCCGCTATCAATCTAGGCTTGTCGTGGTGGTTTGCGCGACGGGTGAAGGTGCCTTCCGTAAAGGTGACCTGGTCTGAAACAATTAAGGAAAGCCGGCACCTCATCTCACTCGGCCTTGCCTTTATGTGGAGTGCTCTCCTTGTGGCCGCTGTAGGCCTCGCGACCCGGGCCTTGATCGTCAGGAATTTTGGCATTGATGCCAACGGAATATATCAGGCCGCATGGGGCATTTCCGGGGTGTTCGCCGGATTCATCCTCAGCGCTATGGGCACGGATTTTTATCCCCGGCTCACCGCCGTGGCCAGAGACAACGCGGAAGTGAACCGGTTGGTGAATGAACAGGCAGAAGTCGGCATTCTCCTTGCGCTGCCTGGTTTACTCGGCACCCTTGTGTTCAGCCCGCTTGTCATCCGGATTTTTTATAGTGCGAAGTTTGTGGATGCGGCAGACCTATTGCCATGGTTTGTGCTAGGTATCTTCGGGCGGGTCATCTCGTGGCCGCTGAGCTATATTCAACTCGCCAAAGGCGCTGCCCGATGGTTTGCTGCAAGCGAGACGTCCTTCAACGCATTGCAATTGGCACTGATCTGGCTCGGAGTTCGTTGGATAGGCCTTGGCGGCGTCGCCATCGCTTTTGCCACCGCCTACGGTGCCTACGCACTGGTTGTGCTCTGGGTGGCAGGCAGACTGAGCAAGTTTCGCTGGTCTAAGCCAGTCCTTCACCTACTCTTGACCTCCGGGCTGGCCGTCTCCGTCACGTTTGTCCTAGTGAAGATTGCTCCCGGAATCGTGGTCAATCTCGTCGGTGGGATAATCGTCATCGCCTCGACATACTACTGCCTTCGCCAGATCTGTTATCGTCTTGGCCCACAACACAGGATTACTCGGATGATTCGTCGCCTGCCGATCATAGGGCCTTTGCTCGCTGGATAACCATTCGGCTGGGAAGCCAACGCCTCAAGGTTACGTTTGAGAGAAGTGGGGGAATTTTCGATGCCTTAAGGAGGTAAATATCCGATGACCCTTAACCTCGAGGTATGCCCCGCCGGCGAACCACCCCTGGCGGCACATGATCCTCGGAAATGGACCTCAATGGCAAAACCGCACATTTTCACTTTCCCTTTACATATAACTCCGGCACCTAGAACAGCATGTTTTCATAATAAGATGCGTCAAGCATTGCTTTCATTCCGTCCAATATTCAAGTAAGGCAATGAGAAAACAACCGACAAGAGAACAGTAATGCTCCAAATGTAGAGGCTGAGAAAAATACTTTCCGAAATATTTGCAAGCAACGATAAAACCAGAAAGCATACTCCGAAGGCACCCCAGCTAAAGGCGCTATCGAGTTCCCTGAGAAACCTCCTAAAGAAACCCAGATGAAACGCTATAACTAATATGACACCCGCTATACCAAGTTCAACGTAAACACTAAGTAGGCCGTTGTGTGCCGAGACGTAGCCAGTTACTTCTTGGTAGTAATTGCCGGGCGTCCCAAAGTAACCTCCAAACCCGGCGCCCAAGAGCGGATGGCGTGCTCCTTCCTCAAACAACATCTGCCACAATTCTGTCCGGCCAGTGAAGGTCGGATCACGCCCCAAGGCATTTGTTACCTTTTCTACAAATGGTCCTCCAGAACTAAATAGTACCCATGTGAAGGCTGCCCCGCAAATTAAAAGGGACGCCATGCGCCGCCCCCCATTTTTCTTTCTAAACATTAACAGCAAGGAAACAATACCAACTATCAGAGCTAGAATCGATGTCATGCTTCCACCTGTGCCAAATCCCAAAAGCAGGAAGGCTGCTATCGCAAGAACTAAACCATCTGCATACTTGACGAATCTAGTTCTTGAGAATCGCTTGTCTCGCCATTTTCGAAGATATTCCCAAAAAATGAAGAAGATTGAGAACATGCATAATTGTCCGAGTTCATTTTTCGTTGTCGTGACGCCTGTCCACATTTCTCTCCCACTCCAAGGAGAATACGAGCGGCCGAAATAAGGATAATACTTAATCAAAACAATGGAGAGCGGTATAAGAATATACGTGCATCGTCTGAAGATACTCTCCAACGCTTGGCGGGGATTTAGCTCGCTCAGGATGACGATGGCTACCGGGATTATCCCCCACAATCTAATCCACCTTTTAATGGAAAGGAATGGGAAACCTGACCATATTATACTTAGCCCGGAGAAGATAATAAGAAAAACCAAACCAGCATTATCCTTTAATATTGGAGGCCACTCAACCTTCCTCTTGTAAAGAACGTATAGGGCGAGCAGAACCAATGCGCTTAAAACAATGCGGTCATAAACACTCCCGGCCTCAATGGCCTCCCGCGTCATAGGCCCCCTCAAAGGACCTGAAAACCAAGCTCCCACAGGTCTCGACCCGCTGATGAGCATCCATAAAGTGGGTATCCAGAGAGCGATGGATGCGGAAGGGTTTTGCTTACGTTCAATGCTGAGGAGCGCAAAAACTAAAGCGGCACATATCAAGAGAGCTAATGCCGGTAACATAATATCAAGAACCTGAAAATCCAGTGTTCATTGCGACATCTCCGTCTTAATCAAATAGAAATTTCCTTTTTCGGGCCGTACGGAATCCCCGCCCTTAGGCTCGGAACTGATACCTCCCATTACGAAATGATGATATCGCCGGCGCCGAGTCGTAGTCAAGAAGCAAAAAAAACAGCCGGAACAGGGCATTCCCCTTTGGTGACCGGTCAGTGCGGCTGAGAAACTGCCCGGAGAAAGGCAGACCATCTCCCCTCTTGAAATCCCTCGCTATTCTTACTCCCCGCTCTGCTCGGCCGCCATCATGGCAACCGGCTCTAAGACATGGGCGGGCGACGGCTTCTCGATGGACCTTGCAGCGTTGCCAAGAAGCTCCCAGGAGCTCCTTTTTCGCTGCGGCCTGGATGCCGGCATGGGCATCCGATACACACAGGCTTACACGCCATCTAATTTATTGGCTGCCATATGCATGGGCTCCGATGTCGGGGCCCGTTCCATAGAGAACGCGCCTTCCGCGAGAATCGCTGTACAGCCAAATCTTCGCCTTGTCACCCCATGTCATCGAAGACGCAAGAGTTATAGTGTTCGTCGTATAGTTGATAGAGGATATTTTAACGATGTTTGTTACTGAGCCTATGGCGATCCAGTCTGGGAAAAGCGTGACTCCGTGGGTCAACGCAGACCCCCATGTGCCGTCCTG